>JACQWN010000558.1 GCA_016209245.1 Bacteroidia bacterium | reverse complement strand
ATTCTCCTTTAACAGGCTTGCCTTGAGCATCAAATACTTTCATTTCAACGTCGGAAGTATTCAATTTATGATTAATTGTCTTTGGAATATTCGCTTTTAATTTAATTTCCTCTCTTCCTTTTTCAGGATAACGTACTTTTTCAGTCTTTTTCTCATCCTTTTTTGGTTGCTGTCCACGGCGGCTTTTCTGGTTTAAATCTTTTAAATAAGGGATTTTATTATATACTGTTAAGAAATTAAATTGTGTATTTAACTGGCTATTGTTCGAATTTTTAATAGTATGTCCTATTTCAGGCCGTGAAAGAGGTCCTGACAACCAGTCATAATCGCCGCGGTAACGTGCCGACATAGTTATCCAGCTAAAAGGTGGAAGCTTTTGAACAGGAACATTGTAGCTGACATTAACGCTTTGATGGAAATCGTAATTCGCTCCGAACCAGCCCTGTTTAATTGAATCGTTCGGCGCCTGATAATTGATAAGGTTGCCCCTGACGGAATCCACCCATTCGGAATAAGGCAGATAAACCGTATCGAGCGAACCGCCTTTGTTGCTGAATCGCCTGATTACCCGTCCCTGCGGTTCGACAATTCTCGATATATTTGTTGCATTATAGTCAAATTTCAGTCCTTTTGTGAGGTCATATTTCATATCATAAACCCTGTTGCAATTAAAATCTTTCTTAATAGTTATGGGTATTTCTACGTTTACATCCGCTGCTGCAATATCTCTCAGCTTTGTTTCACGGTAGTTTCTTACCAGATCTGTCCTCATTGAAATCTGATTAGGCATAAAATTGATATTGAAATCGGTTATAAGCTTCAGCCATGACGATTTCATAAATTTGGATTTGACTTTTTTGAACGGGATAAATTCCTTTGGTGAAGTGTTAAAGTTGTATATCAACCCGCCTGTATAATGCCGTTCATGGTTAAATTCAGTAGTTATATCCCTTGAATCTAAAGAATTGAACCCATAGCTGATTCCGAAGTTAGAAATGCTGTATGGCTTTGGTTTACCGCCGCTGCTGTTTAATTTTATATTAGTAAAATTTAAGCTTTTCCGCCGTGTATAATATTGTGAGATATGCTTTATTGAATCCCTTTCCTGTCGGGTTTTGGCATTATCAAGAGCCGCTTCGAGAGGAATATCGGGGTCGAGGGGATTGTATTGTGGATTTTGAATATTTTCAGAAAAGCCGACATACATAGGGATGCTGAGGCGGACTTTTTCCGGGAAAAATTTGCCAAGCTCAAGATTTGAAGATATGTCATATTGATATATATCTTCTTTGCTGCGTTCGTTTACTTTCTTTTCGATGCTACCGAAACCGCGCCGGCTGGTGTTCCCGGCAATATTCAAAGTCCCGAAATCGGCTAATTTTGTTGCAATCCTTGCTGTTGCCGCCCAGCCGCCTTTTTCATCAAAATCGGTAAGCCGCAATTCATTGAACCATACTTCAACCGACTTGGATATTCCATCATCGGTATGCGGATTGTTGGTCGCCTTTGGATTGCGAATGCCTATCATGATTGTCCTTATATCGCTAAGATTTGGATTTCCATTTATACTCACGCGGTTTCGCCCTTCCCATATTTCCATGTAACCGCCCGGTTGGATAAGACTGCCTAATTTTCTTGCCTCATCATTTCGCATTTGCTTGACACGTTGTAGAATTTCAAACTCAAAATCAATCCGGTTGCTTTCAGGCCAAATTTTTAACCGGTCATCTTCGCTGATATTATCATCATCGCTATATACAGCGATAGGGGTCAAAGTAAGAGGGACTTCATATTCGTAGTAATTTTGTTTATAATCGGAACCCAGGCGAATAAAAGCCCGCATTTCACCGTCATTCAGAGCTTCATCACCAACCGCTTCGGCATGTACTTCCATTTTAAGCTTTTTGTATTGCCTTACATCAAGGTGAACGTTTTTAAAAGCCGCTCTTGCATCTCCGTCAGGCAAATTCCCGGCTTTAAGCATAATAGATTGTTCGTTCAATTGACGCATATGGGGATTGCTCGGGTCAATCACCCTGTTAATTCCGGGAGGCAAGACATATTTTATCGGGTCACGCTTACCGTTTTCTTCAATATTTACAGCCGAGATGTCGAAAGAACCCGTTGAAACATCTCCTTGCCCCGGGTCCCATTCACCGCCCTCGCGAAGCGAATATTTATATTTTCTCCATTCACCGCGCACTAAATCAAGTGTTGCAAAACGAAGCACGACATCCTGGCTGAACCCGGATAATAATAAACGGATAAACCTGATAGATTTAAAATCAAGAATTGAACCGATAACAGTATCAGGTATCTGAATCGGAATCTTGAACTGATACCATGTCACCGAGCGTTCTATAAAATTGCCATTAATTGATACATTAACAGGGTTTGATATCTTATCGGTAATATAACTTTGTCCGACATCCATTCCCGGAAAAACAGGAACTTCGTACTGGAAATAGCTTTCGACTTCGCTCAGGTTATTATCCCTGTTGATATCTTCGACATCAGGGGCACTAGTCGCCTGTGTCTGATAGTCTTCGACCGTTTGTTTTGAAGTCGGAGAATTGCCATCAAGCCCGTTATATTTTTTGTACCTTTCAAGAACATTATCATAAAAATCGTTCGATTCAAAATCATCGCCATCCTGGTTCGAACCTCTGAAATAATGAAAGTTATCATTTGACGGGTCTTGTAAAACTTTTTGATAAGCATCATTGGTAAGCCTAAGTTGTATATTTTCCAGGTAATTATGAAATCCGCCGCCAAAAAATGAATTTTCTTCATCATCGTTCAATCCATCTAATCCGACATCCTGATAAGGCCTTGAATCCGGGTTATTGTCAAATGCAGTTACTAACGATTGTTTCATAGGCACCCTGCCCCATATAGTAGTGTCCACCAGTGATATATCCTGGGAAGTGGGCAGGCCGTTCTCAAACATCTTTCGGCCGTCATTTAAAATATCTTCCGAAACATTACCCAAATGAAAATATAGATATCCGCCGGTAGAATTAATTGGTTGTTTTGGTCCGTCATTGTCGGGGTCGGCGAAAGGGTCCATGAGCCAGAATTCAATATATTCGATGTTTGAAGCTTCAAAATCGTTTGTCTCGACTTTACGCATAACGCCTCCCCAATTCGAATACGGAGCGAGTAAATTCCCTGAAGAATCAATACCTTCAACATTATAATTATAAGGACCTTTTTCGTCGGGATAAAATGAAAAATTGAGAACAAGTTGCTGATTTTCTATACCGGTTGCGCTTTCTTTTTTTGGAAATATTTCATTCTCGTATACCTCCCTTACAAAATGGTCTGCTTTTTCTTCATCAGGAATATTTTTAAGGGCATTATTATCGGTTGTCGAAACTAACATTCTTTCAACTATGTACCAGCAAAGCTTTGCTCTGTAAAAACCGGATTCGAGCGAATTAAGCCGGTTTCCGCCATGGAAAATGTTGGACTGCCCTTGTGGTACGCTTGCCAGCTCCCAGGAGCTTACCGATTGAATGTTGAGCGAGGTTTTACATCCTTCAAAATCGTCAATATAGGCGGTTCCTTCTTTTTGAATCGCCCGGGAGTGGCCTGGTATCAGATGAGCAAATTCTCCGTTAATAGTAACATTTGAAGCTTCTTTTGTCTCAAGAAAAGGCAGCTTGTCAACCAGCTTGGTAATGAAAGGGGCTTCGGTCCGGTAGGTGCCGTCTATTCCCCAGATAGTATTGGAAATCGGTTCATCGCCGATATTTACTTTTTGCGTTAACGGCCTTTCCGTCAGGCGGAGTATAGTGCCGCCAAGGTTAAAATTCTTTGATATCCTGTAATTAAGATGAGTCCCTAGCAAAGTCTTGCTTTGAATGCTGAATAATGAATTATTTTCAAGCGAAATTTTAATGGGAGTACCCGATTCGAGCAATCCCTGATTTATAATTTTTACACGTCCAAGCGAATAATCAACAGTATAATCAACATTTTCAGTCAGCGTCCTTCCGCTAGCGGTTACAACCACAGAACCCTGAGGAACATTCAGGGCATTTAACGAAATATCTGAACCCGATGCCGACCTGTAGCTGCCTTTTAAAATAAATCTGTTTTTTTCAGCGATTTGCCTGGCAATACTTTGTGTTGAATCGTACAGCTCATGAAAAACATATTTTGAAGAGATTGCCTGGTTGCCTGTTCCGAATTCTTTCTCAAGATCGTCGCCGAATGGTTCCAGAACGGAAAAATATATTCTTCCGTTTGATGGAGAAATGGTGTAGTTCTCGATATAATCAAATACACCGTCGGGAAAAGCTTCTAATTGTGTATTCAGCTTATCGAGACTCAAAACTTGTATTAAGGAATGACCGCTAAAAATGTCTGGTTCGGGGATATAATTGATTGGAGTGCCTGTTTTAGGGTCATTATAAAATATGTTTAAATAAAATTCTTCTTTGTTTACCTGATAAGCGCCAAGTGCATAAACATTTTTCATCATCAGCTTCCATGTAGGAAGTCTTGGTGTGAGCGAGGTCGCTTTAAGCAATTTGACAATAAGTGTTTGCGGGGCGCTTACTCCGTCGGGAGTCAATTCGCCGACCCGGTATGTTTTTCCATCGGAAGTTGTATATTCATAAGCCACGGCTAATATTTCATCAGCATTAAGCGCTGAATTTAGCGAAATAAAACCTAAACGGGCATTCAGCTTATATTCTGAAGATGATAATAACCTTGCAGATTCAATCTTTTCATAATCCTGTCCGCCTGTAAAATTGCTTTGTGCAAATGGAGCCATTGCAGTTGTAATTCCGGTAAAAATCCTTATATTATTGATATTTGGATTAATTACAACGTCATAAATATTGTTACTCTCATTTCTTGGAGTACCTTGAAACGATTGAGTAATAACATTACTTGCAAAGACATTATTTACACCCTGTTCGCTGATGCCTTCGCCTAGATCCATGAAAGACAGAATATTTCGCGATTCTTCATAATTTCCCGTTTTATTGGTTATCCAGACTTCGATTTTTGTAATGTTAATGTCTGAGGCGATGACAGGAAGAGATTTCATTGCATCATTATACTTGTTCCTGAAATATTGTGCAAGGAAAAAATGTTTATTGGCTTCATAATCATCACAATTTACTTCGAAATAATTTGTTGTAGCGCCGCCTTCTACTTCGATGACCGATGTTTTACCTTTCTGTTGTGAAAATACCGAAGTAGCGGTAAGCCGTCCGAACTGCAGCTCAGTTTTGAGCCCGAAAAGACTCTGGCTGCCTGTAATAAGCGAGCCTGTCAAGGGAAGGGTCACATCGCCGGCTTCTATTTTCTGAATAATTTCATCTTCTTTGCCTTGATATGCAAGGTTCATCTTGTTTTCAAATTCAAATGATGCTTCGGTATTATAGTTACAAGCTAATTTTAGCTTATCGCCAATTTGCCCTGTAACATTCATCTCGATTTGTTCCTCAAAATTGAATGTCCATGTCTTTCTAAGCCGTTCCTGCAACTGTGGATTTTCCACCCTTGAAATATCAATACCAAAGGTAAGCGTGGCTGAGCCTTGAGGGCGGATATCAATAACATTACTTCCGAAAATGCGGTCAAAGATTTCTCCGCCAAAATGAAGAGTGGGGAGAAGCGATTTCTGGTGTGAAAAACTTTCGCTGCTCGATTTCTGATTCCAATAATCCCTTATTGCATGGTCAAAATCATAATTTTTATATTCTTCCAAAGTCATGGAATTTGGATAACGGTAATATTGCTCGCCGATTTTTTCATTAAAATCATATTCTCCGGTCTTATCGTTATATTCAACATCCGATTTAATATTGGAAGGATTATTCAAATAAAGAGGTGAGCTAATGTCGGTGCTTGAAAATGGATATCCTTCATTATCAGGGAAGGGGTATTGTAATTTATCTTCAGATGTATCGGGTCTGAGCGTATCGGCCGTGTAAATCGAATCGGGAGGCATATAAAGATAATATCCCCCATTATTATTAGCAGAAGCAAATGAATGTATAACTATAGAGTAAAGGATAAATGCAGAAAAAAATATGATGGGGATTCCTCGTTTCACTCGGAATGACAGCATTGAATAATGCCATGGATGTGATAGCGTGTGCGGACGAAGTCCGCACACGCTATCACATCCCAATACTAATATTATTGCTGTCATTCCGAACGCAATACTAATTTTATAATCTTTTCAAAGCTTCTTTAACAAGATCTTCAATAGTAATCTGATTATTTTCAGATATTATTTTGCCAATCACCTTTTCGACCTGTCCCTTAGCAAAACCTAACATGACTAAAGCAGATAACGCTTCATTTTTAACTGTATTGTCCTGATACATATAAAATTCTCTGCCGGTTTCTATTTTACCAAGCTTGTCTTTCAGTTCTACGATTACTCTTTCTGCTGTTTTCGAGCCGATTCCTTTAATACTTTTCAATAAACCTACATTCTGGCTGATAATTGCCGAATTTATTTCTTCGGGCGATAAAGCGGAAAGCATCATCCTTGCTGTAGCCGCTCCTATTCCTGATACCGAAATCAGATACCGGAAAAGTTCCCTTTCTTTTTTTTCGGCAAAACCGAATAACAGATGAGCATCCTCGCGGATTATCTGGTGAATATACAGCTTTGCATCCGGTTTATTTGCCAGCGCCGAATAAGAATGAAGCGAAATATTAATAAAATAACCAATTCCACTGCATTCAAGCACCAGATGGGAAGGTCCGAGTTCTACTATTTTACCTGAAATATTATCGTACATATTACAAAAATTCAAATATAAAAACGGGCTAAATTAAAAAAAAACATATTAAAGTCAGCAAATATGTCTTTTTCTCTCGCAAAGGCGCAAAGTTCGCAAAGATAAATAATTAACTTTCACCACTTTGCGTTCTTATCGTCTAATCTGGCTGCGCTCACTACAAGTTTATATGAAACTCCGTGCATAGGACTTTACAGACAGGCACTAATTAGTGTCTGTCTGTAAAGTCAGTTCACAAAGAAATCTATAGCCACGAATTGCACGAATTTACACGAAAAAATTAGTTTTAATTCGTGCAATTAGTGGCAAATTTCGACATTATGGACAGACACTAATTATACTGTAAACGGGATAAATAAAAATAGACTATAAGCAACTTTATTTTTATCTCTACGTCTAATATATTGTCAATAGTAATAAATTAAATTTAATACGCCACAGCACTAGTATTTCTATTGGTTTTTTAAAAAAATAATAAACACGTAAAAATACTCTTGCGGTCAGGTTATAATATAATTAATTATGAAAATTTTTAATAGTATGTCCATGATACAAAAAATAACTAAGATTCTGATTTCCGGCATTATTTTATTATCAACTTTTTCTGCATATTCTCAGGTAGTGATTAACGAATTTTCATGTTCAAATATCAGCACGCTTACTGATAATTATAATGAATATGAGGATTGGATAGAGTTGTACAACAGCGGTGGGGCTGCTGTTGATATTACCGGTTATTACATGAGCGATAATATCGGTAATCCTGATAAATGGATGGTTCCTTCGGGGAATATTCCTGCCGGCGGGTATATCATCATTTATTGTTCAGGCAGGGATGAGGTTTCCGGCGGGAAGATTCATGCCGGATTCCGGCTTACGCAGTCAGAAAGTGAATATATAGTGCTTACCGCCCCGGATGGCACAACTATTATTGATAGTTACTGGATACAAAAGACAACACAAACGAATCATTCACGCGGAAGAAAAACTGACGGAGCCGCACAATGGGGAGTATTTACAACTCCGACACCAGGAGCGGCGAATAATAATGCAAAAGACGAGTACGCTTCAAAACCTGTTTTCAACATTGCCCCCGGATTTTACGGTGCTCCACAGAATATTACGCTCACAACCACAGAACCGGTAATAACTATTCGTTATACTACAAATGGGAACGAACCTACAGCCGCTTCAACTCAATATACGGCGCCCATCGCAGTTAATACCACAACAGTAATCAGAGCAAAAGCTTTCAGCAGTGACACGGATATTTTACCGAGTCTGATCGAAACCAATACTTACTTTATTAATGAAACTTATACCCTGCCTGTTTACTCAATTTCAGGCGATGAAGTTGATAACCTGCTTAACGGGAACTCAGGGCTTGAGCCGGAAGGCGCTTTTGAATATTTCGACGCTAATCAGGCATTTGTCGAGGATGCTACAGGCGATTTCAACAAGCATGGAAATGATTCATGGGCTTATGACCAGCGCGGATTTGATTTTATAGCGAGAGACCAATATGGAGTAAATAATGCTATTCACCAACAGGTTTTTAGAATAAAAGACAGAGATGAATTCCAACGGTTGATTTTTAAAGCCGCCGCAAACGATAATTATCCTTTCGAGGATGGCGCTCATATTCGCGATGCTTATGTTCATAGCTTGTCTCAGATTGGCGACCTCAAAATGGATGAACGCAGTTTTGAGCCATGCATTGTTTTTATGAACGGGCAATACTGGGGCGTCTATGATGCCCGTGAAAAAGTTGATGATTCCGATTTTACTGATTATTATTACGACCAGGGAAAATATGATTTGCAGTTTCTGAAAACCTGGGGCGGAACCTGGCCGGAATACGGCGGTGTCCAAGCAGAAAACGATTGGGACGCCCTCAAAACTTTCATCTTATCGAACGATATGTCAGTTCCTGCCAATTTTAATTATGTTGATAGTCTGTACAACTGGCAAAGTCTTGTTGATTATGTAGTTTTAAATTCGTATGTAGTATGTTCCGACTGGCTGAACTGGAATACTGGCTGGTGGCGGGGGATGAATCCCGATGGCGACAAGAAAAAATGGCGTTATATCCTCTGGGATGAAGATGCAACTTTCGGTCATTACATTAACTATACCGGTATTCCCGACGATTCTCCCAATGCTGATCCGTGCAACGCTGAACAGCTCGACGATCCTGGAAATCCCGGATGTCAAGGAGATCCCGGATGTCAAGGTCATATACCAATTCTTAATGCCCTGATGGATAATGCTACTTTCCAGCAATATTACGTTTCGCGATATGCCGATTTATCAAATACCGTATTTTCCTGTCCTTTTATGCAGGCGCACCTCGACAGTCTTATCGCTATTATTGACCCTGAAATGCCGGCTCATATCGCCAAATGGGGCGGTACTTATGCAGGATGGCAGGCGAATGTCCAGGAATTACGCGATTTTATTGATGCCCGGTGTTTCGCTATTGACGATGGTATGGTTGATTGCTATAACCTGACAGGACCATATCCCGTGACAGTACTTGTCGAGCCAGTTCTTTCAGGTAGTGTGGACCTTAATTCTCTTACTCTTACCGATTTTCCATGGACGGGTAACTATTATGGAAACATTGAAATTTTACTCGACGCCGATGCTTACCCCACTTATGTATTTGATTACTGGGAACTCGTTAATCATACCGTCTCTCCTGCCGATGATGTTGAAAATGTCGTACTAAATATTACAACATGGGATACAATTATTGCACATTTCAAAAATGTAATAGACCTGGAATTAGGAAATGATACTACACTATGTCAAGGCGAATCTCTTTTATTAGATGCAGGGGATTCTGCCACTACTTATGTATGGCAAAACGGCAGCACGGCTCAGACATTTCTGGTGACCGGACCCGGCACCTATTCAGTTACTGTTACTCTTGCGGGTAACATATATTCTGATAATATCGTTGTTACATATATTTCTCCGCCTTCAGTTTTTCTTGGCAACGATATTACACTTTGCACAGGTAATACACTGTTATTAAATGCCGGTAATCCTCAATGCGGCTATCTCTGGCAAAACGGAACGACTTTTCAGACATATAATGTAACTCAGGCGGGGACTTACTATGTAGTTGTAACCAATGAATGCGGTTCAGATACCGATAGCATTACAGTCGGGTATTCTCCACCTCCGACAGTAGCCCTTGGTGACGATGTGACGATTTGCGGCGGACAGACATACTGGATTGATGCAGGGAACCCGGGTATGACATACTATTGGCAGAATGGAACAACAAACCAGACATTTCCTGCTACACAGGACGGAATATATTCAGTAACTGTTACAAATAATTACGGGTGCACCGGAACCGACCAGGTTTCAGTTTCAGTAATTGAAACAATCAATGCAGATGCGGGGCCTAATCAATATATATGTAAAGGACAAAGTGTCATATTACTAGGCAGCGGGGGCACATCATATTTATGGTCGCCTGCCGAATCGCTTAGCGACCCGCAAAGTCCTACACCTGTTGCAACACCTGAAACGACAACAACTTATTATGTAACCGTCACCGAAATAGCCGGATGCAGCGCCACAGATGCAGTGACAATTTTTGTTTACTCCGAAGTTGAAATAGCTTTGTCTGCTAATGATGATATTGTTTGCCCAGGCGATGAAGTTCTTATATATATTAATCCTTCCGGCGGAACCGGCGGACCATATACCATCCGTGATGAAGATAATCAGCTTATAAATCCACCGGTTGTTATAAAGCCCTATCAAACAGTTTATTACAAAGTGTCTGCTGAAGATGATTGCCAGTATAAAATTTATGATTCAATTTATATAACTGTTTTGCCTAAGCCACCGGTAAATGTTTACTTCGACCATTATGCAGGGTGTGAACCTTTAACGGTTAAATTCAATGAAGTAACACCCGATAATTCAAGAACATTTCTATGGATTTTTAATGAAGGCAACGGCGAAGTATCACAATTAAGGTCGCCAGAATATACTTTCGATAATTCGGGTATATATGAAGTGGCCTTAGTTGTAACTGATGACAACGGATGTGATTCAACATATACAATACAACCCGGTATAAATGTTTATACCACGCCTGTTGCACTTTTTGCCGCCGAACCGGACGACGCTACTATTATCAAACCTGTCATTGATTTTAATAATTATTCCGTTGATAATGATTACAGCATCTGGGATTTCGGCGATGGCACCCAAAGCGATGATATCGAGCCCGTGCATGAATATCAGGCAATTGATACTTTCACAGTTCAATTAATTGTCAGAACTTTTAAAGGATGCAGCGATACGGCAACAGGCACTGTAATCATTGATGATGCATATACCTTTTATGCTCCAGATGCTTTTGTGCCTGAAAATGCGGTTAATGAAAGGAACACACGGTTTTACATCTCGGCAAATGGTATTGATTCACGGCATTTTAAAATGGAAATTTATGACCGATGGGGAGAATTGGTATATAGTACTTATCGTTATAATACGGCGAATCCGTTTGATTCTGGATGGGATGGGCGGCTGCAAAACGGTCAAAAAATTGCTAAGGCCGGTGTTTACACATGGTTTATTGACTATAGAGATACAAAAAGCAGGCAACATACACGTTCGGGAATAGTTACACTGATACGCTAGATAAAAATATTCTGTTTTTTTTCTCGAATCATTGGTTATATTTGGGGGTGAATAGTTACAAGGTTTATACTCAAAGAAATCAGGTCTGCAAAAAATAGTAACAGAAGGGGAGAAGGGGAGAAACGGAGAAAGGGAGAAGGGGCGACAAATCACCGTTTCTCCCGTTCGCCCATTCCCCCTTTCTGTTAAAATAGTTTGTAAATTCAATTTCATTCAGTATATTAAGAATGTAGAAACATTACATGCAGCATCTCTACATTTTAAAGTAAAATATCACAGGTATATGGTCCGAAAGACCCGAAGGGCCTCTTTGGTAGCTGAGAGATTGCAGCGGTTCGCTGTATAAAATATAATCAATCCTGTATGATGGAAATTTCCCTGAATAGGTCACACCAAAACCTTTTCCATTCTCGATGAACGAATCATACAACTGACCTTTGATTTTCCGGTATGCATAAGAAAAAGGAGTATCGTTAAAATCGCCGCAAATAATGACCGGGTACGGCGATTTATTAATATGTCCGGAAATAGTATCCGCCTGTTGAGCTCTTTTTATAAATGCCTGTTTCAGCTTTCCAATAATACCTTTTGCTCCTTTGGCCTGCTCTTCATCCATCCTGAATTTTATATTATCAATAAACTTATAATCCTTAATTTCAAATCTGATTGATTCAAGATGAAAATTATAAACCCTGACAGTATCATTATTGATTAATAAATCGGTATAAATACAAATATTTTTCGAATTGCTGAAACATATTTTTTTTTTATTAATGATTGGAAAAGCGCTGAAAGTGGCGATTCCATAATAATAATCATCTTCAACAACAGTTGAAAATTTCTCAAAATAATTATTCATTTTCAGAATTTTTTTAAGGGTATCAAGCGAAACAAGATATCCGACATCATCCCTGTAATATTCCTGCAAGCACAGGATATCGGGCGCTTGTTCAGAAAAAAAGCGAAATATTTTATTTCTTGTATCTGTATTATTAGTCCAGTTATACTGGTCGAAATTTCTTACATTAAAGGTGATAATCTTAAATGTGCCTGAGGAATTTATTTCGGGCTTACGGAAATCAATTTGAACGAGCCGCTGAATATTAGGCCAACCTACTATAATTGAGGCAAGGCATAAAATAAACAGCTTCCATTTTTTCCCGATTAACCAGAATAAGCCGAAGATTATATTATAAGCGAGTATGTATGGATATAACAAGCCGAAAAAAGCGATTGGACAGAAATCAGCAGGGCTGATATATTCGGCAAGACAGGCAAGAATCAGAGCGGTTAAGCCGGCAAAATACAAGAGCAAAAAAAAATACCGGATAAGAATTTTCATTTCCTGCTGGCTTTAAAAAGTGTTTCCTTTTCTTTTTTTGTTAAGCTGTCGTATCCCGATTTGGCAATTTTATCGAGGATGCTGTTAATTTCCTCCTGTTCGGCTACTTTATGTGCATTATATTCCATGTCTTTTTCGCGCTCATTGCGTGGTGCAGAGTATTTAATCTTAATTTTTTTTCTTTTACGAAAGAGAGAAAAAAAACTATCGAGCAAACGGGAAAAGCCCTTAGTAATATCTTTTCCTTTTTGTAGTCTTGCTGCAAATAAATATCCTGTTACAGCTCCGCCGATATGAGCGATTTTACCGCCGGTATTTTCCTGAAAATCCATGATAGAAGTAACGACAAAAGCGACAATTGCGATATATATGATTTGAACGGGACCAATAAAAACCAAGTGCATTTTATATTTTGGCGCATAGATTGATATTCCAAAAACTACCGCTGTAACACCTGCCGAAGCGCCTAACATAGGATAAGAATTTGCTGCGGAAGGTTGAAAAACGGGAAAAACATTGAAAGTAACAATGTACAACAAAGCCCCTGCAATGCCTCCGATGAGATATATGCTAAGCAACTGGTACTGATTCAGAAATTGCAAAAAAATTATACCGAACCAATAAAGCCAGAGCATATTAAACAGGATATGCAGAAAATCAATATGAGCAAACATATATGTAATAAGCGACCAGGGCCTGTAAAGCAAATGAGGCAGATAGGCGGGCACCGTCAGATATTCAACGATGTATCCTCTGCCATGGGATTGCCCGGTAAATAAAACGGCAAGAATATCAATTATCATGAGCAGCAAAAATATAGCAATATTTATGTAAATCAGCTTAATTAATGTCGTGCCTGATTTGAAAGATTCTTTTATTTCTTGGGCAATATTCATAATTAGTATATTATCTTTTTTTCCACAGCATAATCAGAATAAACCCGAACAGCATTCCGCCAAGATGTGCAAAATGTGCAACATTGTCACCTTCCTGGTTGATTATTCCCAGATATAATTCTATGAAGCCGTAAAATATTACAAAATATTTGGCTTTTATCGGTATTGCAAAATAAATATATAGCAATGCATTAGGGAAAAGCATACCAAACGCCAGAAGCAACCCGAATACAGCCCCCGAAGCGCCAATAGTAGGAATATGAAAAAGCAGGTTTAAAGAGCTGATAGCTGAATCGCTGTAATTCATGCCTTGTTTAAGCACATTTCCGCCATTAGTTGTAATTTCGTTTATAATATCCGGTGATAAACCGGCTGTCAGGCGTAATACTTCAATATGAGAAATTACCATTTGTATAACAGCCGCACCTATCCCGCAAACGAAATAATAAAGCAGGAATTTTTTGCCGCTCCAGTAGCTTTCAAGAACATTGCCAAACATCCATAATGCAAACATATTAAAAAATATATGCCCGAAATTTGCATGCATGAACATATAAGTGAGCAACTGAAAAGGATAAAAATATTCAGATTGAAAATAATAAAGCCCCAGATACCTGACCAGGTCATAATTAAATGCACTGCCAAGCGCCAACGTTCCAATAAAAAGCAATACATTAATAATTAACAGGTTTTTTACAACCGGCGAGAGTAAACCAAATCGTGATGGGCTATACTGATCCATATCTTAAATTTTAAATTCCAAATCTCAAATCTACAGTAGGCAGTCCCAAATCCACATTCTGTATTCTATATTCTGTATTCTATATTCTGTATTCTGTATTCTGTATTCTGTATTCTGTATTCTGTATTCTGTATTCTGTATTCTGTATTCTGTATTCTGTATTCTATATTCTGTATTCTACATTCAATCATCCTAAATCTTAAACCTTTTTTCCAATTCCTCATTCGTTAATATAGTAATTACAGGTTTACCATCGGGGGAATAGCTTGGGGTTGTACAAGCAAATAGCCGGTCAATAAGATTGCGCATTTCTTCTTCGGTCATTTTTTTGCCGTAATTTACAGAAGAGGCAATAGCGAGCGAACAGGCAATTTTTTCGTTAATCTCATCACCAATACTGTTTTGCTCGTTTTTATAAATTTCCAAAAAATGTTCAATGATTTCGACAGGATTGGTATCTCCTAATTCGGATGGTGAACCGTTAATCACAATTGCGTTTTTCCCGAATATTTCAATATCAAAGCCCAGCAATTGAATTTCCGGAATGAGTTCATTGAGCAGTTCAAAATCGGCAGGAACAAGCTCCATAATAACCGGATATAAAGATTTTTGTACAATTTTTATACGGTTATTAAGTGTAATCAGGTAATTTTCAAACAGAATCCTTTCATGCGCCCGTTTTTGGTCAATAAGCATTAATCCGGATTTAACAGGTGTCATTATGTATTTATTTTTATATTGGAAAAAGCTGCCTGTCTGACTCTGAACTGTTTCAATATCTGTTTTATCACCGGCTTTTCTTTGAATTTTAGTTTCAATATCTGATGGTTGTTCAATTTTTTGTTCAGAATTTTTATATAAAGTTTCCCAGTTTTGTAAATTTCTGACATCACGCAATGAACGTCCTGACAGCCATTGGTTGGTGCTATTTTTATCAGGGACAAAAGGATTATAGAAAGGATCTGTTTTTATTTCAGGCATTTTAATTTCAGTATCTTTTTTTAGTACCGGTATCTGGAATTCAGTGTTAGTGTTAAAATCGAGCGAAGGGGCGATATTGAATTTACCAAGTGCTTCTCTGGTAGCAGCAACAAGAATCTGAAAGATTGCTATCTCGTTTTCGAATTTAACTTCTGTCTTGGTTGGATGAATGTTTACATCAATTGTACCTGGATTGACCGTAAGAAAAATATAGAAAGAGGGATACACATCGGGAGGCAGAATTTTTGAGTAAGCCATCATTAGCGCCTTATAAAAATACGGATGTTTCATGAAACGCCTGTTAACAAAGAAATATTGTTCGCCGGTTGATTTTTTGGCGAATTCAGGTTTCCCGATATATCCTTGGATATTTATTATCGAAGTTTCGGTATTAACTGTTATTAAGTTTTGATTTTTATTCTTGCCGATAACGTTAATAATGCGTTGTTTCAGGTTACTAGCAGGAAGGTTAAATATTTCTGTTTCGTTGTGTCGAAGTATAAATGTGATTTCAGGGTGAGAAAAGGCGGTTCGCTGCACTTCTTCTATTATATTTCGAAATTCTGTTGTACTTGATTTAAGAAATTTCCTGCGAGCGGGTAAATTGTAAAAAAGGTTTTTAACCGTAAAATTACTGCCGGTATTGCATGAGCATGGTTCCTGGCTTATGACTTTCGAGGCGGAAATTTGTACCGATGTCCCAATTTCGTCGTCAGTCCGTTTAGTACGCAGCTCGACATTCGAAATGGCGGCGACAGAAGCCAGTGCCTCGCCTCTGAAACCCATAGTTGTAATAGCGAATAAATCTTCTGCCTTTATTATCTTTGATGTTGCATGACGCTCAAAAGCCATCCTTGCATCGGTTTCGGACATGCCATGGCCGTTATCAATAACTTGAATAAGCGTTTTTCCGGCATCTTTTATATTTATTGAAATTTGCGTACTTTCTGCATCAAGAGCATTTTCAATCAGCTCCTTCACAACCGAAGCGGGGCGTTGAATAACTTCTCCGGCTGCAATTTGATTAGCAACTGAATCGGGCAATAAATGTATAATATCTGGCATAGTTATTCGTATAAGTGTCGGAGCGACTCGAAATTACAAAAATATGAAAATTTGTAACTATTTAGGTAGGGGCATTATTATCCCACCGAAGTACGAAAAATGTACGAACTTACGAATTACGAAATGGCCAGTGAATTCGTAATTCGTATTTTCGTAAAAAATTCGTACTTCGATGGAATAATCTGTATGAAATAATATTGGCCTAAATAGTAACAAAAATTTTTATAATATATTAAAATTACCCTGAAGCTGAACCCCAAAGATAAAATACAAGTATAATAAGAGCAACGATAAGAACAATTAATTTTGTATTCGATGTTCTTTGTATAGTATCCGGTTTTTTGAATTTGCTTCTTATTCTGCCACGGATATTTGGTGTATGTTTCATTTCTTTTATAAAATTATTCTTATCTGCTTCCGGTTTTATTGTTTCAGTTTCATCAAATCTCCCCTGAACGGCTGTTGCACGTCGTTCTTTACGTTCATCATAATAACGTGGTATATAATTGAATTGTCTGGGTTTTGGTAATTTTATTAGTCTTGGAAAAATCATAAAAAAGTTTAATTATTGTTTTTTATAAAGCTGTCAGACACTTTGTAATAATTTTGTTTTAAACATACGAAGAAACTCAATAGATAAAATAATAAATTAATATTTTCTCAAAGTGTCTGACAGCTTTATTAATTTTTTTTTATACCCAGTATTTTTTGCTTAATTTCTTCAATATCGGTTCCTTTTATCAGCTTCCCCTTTTCATAAAATGCTTGTCCGGCAATTTCGCCGTTCCTGTACCAACCCTGCCATGTTTTATCAGGTTTGCCGTTGTCATAGAACCCTTCAAGCGATATTTTGCCGTTTGAATACCACCATGTCCACTGTCCGTCTTCAATTCTATGGACATAATTTTTCGAAAATTCAATCTGTCCGTCAATATAATATTTCTTCCATGTTCCTTGCTCGTTGCCGTTCTCGAAAGCGCCTTCAGTTTCAAGTTGACCATTGTTGTACCATTTGAGCCATTTTCCGTCTTCGAGTCCGTTTTTATATGTACATTCGTGAGTTTTTTGTCCGTTTTCATACCATTTAATCCATGTTCCCGTTCTCTTTCCATTAACTGAAGAGCCCTGTGCCTGCGGTTTTCCGTTTTTGTACCACCATTGCCAGTAACCATCTTCTTTTCCATTATTATAGTTGCCTTCAAACATTTTTTGGCCGTTGTCAAAATATCTTACCCATTTACCCTGGGCTTTGCCATCAACGTAATTTTCCTCAAGCTCGATAGAACCATCTTCAAACCATCGGCACCATCTCCCGTCGTAAACGCCATTCATATATGTCTCTTCTCCTTTAAGTATTCCCGACTGATACCAATATTGTGCTTTACCATGTTTTCGACCGGCATCAAATTTCCTTTCCGATTTTTTGAGCTTATTTGGATAGTAATCCTCGCAAATACCTGTAAATGGTTCATTATCGCTCTTTAGATAATAAAGCCCGTTTTTCTCTTCAAGCAGGTCAGGAGTGACTTTTTTTGTACAAGAACTATAAAATAATAATAATATTGAAAATATGATTAGATACTTCATTTTATTTTTTTATTAAGAACAAAATTAGTGCTTTATTAATAAATTTATTTCTTAGGCAGTTTATAACCTCTGTTTTTTGCAAATTTTTCAAGCCGTTCCTGCCACCTTGACTTTTTTATCGGTTTGTTTTTGGCTTCTTCAAGCTTTTTTAATACCGCCTCGTCATCAATAAAAAAACGTTTAATGATAGCCATTTGAGCGAATGTTAAAAGATTTGCAAGCAAGTAGTAATAGCTTAGACCTGACGAATAGCTGTTAAACATAAAAAGAAACATAACAGGAAACATATACATCATTAGTTTCATTCCGGGCATTTGAGTGGTTTGAGCGCTTGTAGATTGCTGCAACCATGTATAAATAATGGTTGAAGCGGTCATAAGCAGACAAAACAGACTCACATGGTTGCCATAAAATGGTATTGTAAAGGGTAAGTTCAGAATAGAATCATACGAAGAAAGATCATCAGCCCATAGGAATGACTTCTGTCGTAGCTCAATAGAGGCAGGGAAAAAACGGAACATTGCGATTAATATCGGAAATTGCAATAACATAGGAATGCATCCACCCATAGGATTGACGCCGGCACGCTTGTAAAGCTTCATCACTTCCTGCTGACGTTCAATTGTTTTTTCCTTAGGAATTTTTTTATTGATTTCGTCAACCTGTGGTTTTAAAACTCTCATCTTAGCTGTTGAAACATAAGATTTATAAGCAATCGGGAATAATACTATTTTTAATAAAATAGTAAGAATCAGTATGATTATTCCATAATTTTCAATAAAGCCCTCGAGGAAATTGAATACGGGAATAACAGCAAACCTGTTTATCCATTGCATCAGGAAAAATCCCCAACCCAACGGTATAATCCGTTCCATATCTAAATCATAGTCTGTTAATATGTTATACCTGTTTGGCCCGAAATAAAACCGCATGCCGATACTATCCTGTTCGGTTTCGGAAAAAGGAATACCGATATTAGCCGAAAATTTTTTCAAATATTTATCGGACAGAGGCAAGTCGGTTTGTTTGAGCATAGCATTGTTAAAACTTGAATTGGCAATGAGAAATGACGAAAAAAATTGCTGTTTATACGCAATCCATGAAAGTTTGGTAGAGATATTTTCCTCATCGTCGGAAGCGGATTCGCTCAAATTTTCAACTTCATCGCCGTAAAATTTGTAATAAATGGCTGTATATTGATTTTCAAAGGTTCTTCCTTTTT
>JACQWN010000077.1 GCA_016209245.1 Bacteroidia bacterium | reverse complement strand
CAAGACAACCATCTTGCAATGTTTCCGGAAGAACTACCCAAACGATTAATAAAGATGTTTGCTTTTGTCGGTGATACGGTACTTGACCCATTTACTGGCAGTGGCACAACAAACCTTGCTGCAAAAAATCTTGGAAGAAATTCTATCGGTTATGAAATTAATTACGAATACATTCCTATTATCAAACAAAGACTTAAAGCAAATCAACGAGACATCCACGATACGACCTTTGAATTTTTAAAACAAAAAAATAGTGTGGACTTTGAGAAAGAAATTCAAAAACTTCCATATATTTTCAAAGATCCACATACGCTTGACAAAAAGGTTGATCCAAAAAAATTACAGTTCGGTTCAAAGATTGACAAGAACGGAAATACAAAACGAGAAGAACTTTATACAGTCAAAGAAATTATCAGTCCTGAAAAAATAAAACTTAGTAATGATTTAACAATAAAATTACTTGGGATTAAGGATGACCCCTCTACTAACGGTAAAGCGACTTCTTTTCTATCTGATAAAACAAACGGGAAACGAGTTTTTATTAAATATGACAATGTTAAATACGACAAAGAAAATAATTTGCTTTGTTATCTATACTTAGAAAATAAAACATTTATCAATGCTCACTTAATCAAAAATGGTTTGGTGCAAGTGGACAGTGATATTGATTATAAATATAAAGACAAATTTTTAAACTTATTGCAACAAAACAATGGCAAAAGAATGGATTTTAAATAGTGCAATGAATCGCTTCCAACTAAATTTTAAAAGAAATGTTGGACCAACTTCTGAATCAATTAGAAAATGTTCGCCCAAAACACTTGATGAATGGCGTGAATACTATTTCAAAAACGTAAAAACCAAAGAACATATCGAAGAATTAGGAAAGAAACTCTATGTAAAAATCACTGAAGTGATTCAATCCGAAGTTGCAGAAGTTACCGAGCAGGATTGTATTGATTATATGATGCAACTTGTTATTGACCGTACTTTTGACGGTTATATGACCGAGATACAAACTATATACGGACAGTTACAAAAAATATTAGGAGTTCAAATTCAACCGGCACCTGATGAGTGGGACAGATTATTTAATGTGGACTTCTTCATTAAGGTCGGCGAGAAATATATCGGACTTCAAATTAAACCTGTGAATAGCGGAATACAATTACCTGAAATTTTCAAAGAATATAGTTTACAAGCGGAGACTCATAAGAAATTTACTGAGGTTTTTGGTGGCAAAGTATTCTATTTATTTTCCGCAAAAGTTGGGGATAAAAAAGAAATTCAAAACATAGAAGTAATTGAAGATATAAAACAGGAAATTATCCGACTGAAAGCATTGTAAAAAGCCACATACCGCCAACATCGGGTTGCTTCCATGCCTTACTTATTTGGTAATATGAAAAATAGGGATTATATTTGACCTTAATTACTGAAATGAAAAATACGTATAAAATGACGGCACGGAAGCAACCCGAACACGTTACACACTCAAATCTTTTTATGCGGATAAAGATAATAAATTGGAAAACGATTATTTATGCTTTAAAGATTTTTTAGCAGTCTCCCATGGAATATAATCTTACGGCTTTGCATTTTTAATACGTTCCCGTATGATATTTTTATGCCATTCAGGAATCTTAACAATATCTTCTTCTATTCCCTTGTATTTTCTGACGAGTTTTTCCCAATCAGAATATGGAATAAAAACACCTGTAGTTTTTCCTTTATTATCGGTAATGTATTGTAACATATTAAAATTTATTCAAGGATATTTCTGCAAATATATGTTGAAGATATTAAACATACCAAAGCTACCAAAAAAAGTATGTTACTTTTTTTGAAATATTATTTTAATTTTGTTTTAACAAAAGTTGATAAAATATACTAGGCACGAGATAAATTTCCGCAAATATAAAAATATGACGTTTCGTTGTCCTATGGACGAACGAAAGTCAGCGACCTCAATTCGTCTGTAAGACAATTGAGCGTCATGTATTTTAAAATACGGAAATTTATCCCGTTGGCAGTATATATTGTTAAACGCATTTGCATTTATTTATAAGTTGGCACAAAATACTAAATGACAAAAGTAAAATTAAATAAAACGATATAAGTAAATAGCACTAAGGACATTAATAACTTTCCTTTTCATAAAATATTAATTGTTTTAATCATATTAAATCCTTTTTTAAGTATCGGACAGAATCCAGACAATAGAGATTTAATAGTTAAAAACAACATCTATACACAATATGATTTATCATTTAATGTGTTCTCGATTAATTACGAAAGAACTTTAACCTATACAAAAGAGAATAACCCCTTTTTACTAAGTATCGGTCTTTCGCACACAACACCTAACTTTAATAGTCATGGATTTAATTGGTACGGGGTTCCAGTATGGATTTCGACTTATTATGGACATAATAAAAGCCACTTCGAAACTGGGTTTGGTTATTGGTG
The DNA here is from genome assembly GCA_016209245.1 of Bacteroidia bacterium. Classification (GTDB taxonomy): domain Bacteria; phylum Bacteroidota; class Bacteroidia; order Bacteroidales; family BM523; genus JACQWN01. The sequence continues at coordinate 8,426 of JACQWN010000077.1, read as the reverse complement.
GACAAAATCCTATAATCAAAATGAATTTTATAAGGACAAAAACAGGACAGAAAATACATTTTTGATTAAGGTCTGTTATAGATATCAAAAGCTTAAGAACAATGGCTTAAATTTCAGAATTGGCGCAGAATTTGGGTTTTATCGTTCATTTACTGGCGACTATTGGGACACTGATATTATAGGTAGCCTATTACTTATTAGTATAGGATATTCTTTTTAAAATTACCAAGTAATATTTCAGACCTGACAGGTTTCTTCTTTGCAAATTTTGCTGTGCTTGTTCAGCTTGGTAATCTGAACATTAGGAAAACCTGTCAGGTCTTTATGAGTATAAAAACTTGCAATAATTGTAAACTGGGGAATGAAAAATGCCCTTTTTTTGAAATATTTTTTAATTTTGTCTCAATAAAAATTAATGACATATACTAGGATATTCAGGTTATTTACCGACAGGGGATATGACGATTGGCTTCAAATTTTAACATAAAAAATGAAACAGAAATTTACTATAATTTTTATTATTCGGCTACTCTACTTTACCACTGTCATAGCACAGGAGTGTATCACTCAGACTATCAGGGGAAGTGTAAAAGATAAAAATTCGCATATTGGCATTCCCGGGTCAAATGTGGCTGTCATGAAAGATTCTATGATAATAGCCGGAGGAGCAAGCGATAAAAATGGATTTTTCAGGATTGATTATATACCGGTTGGAAGGTATAAGGTTGCAGTTTCCAGTATAGGTTACGAGCGAACCATTGTTCGCGATATTATTGTCAATTCAGGAAAAGAAGTTATCCTGGAGCTTGAGCTTGAAGAATCAGTCACTATTCTAAAGGATGTAGAAATAGTAGCCACTCAAAAGCACGAAACAATCAATAAAATGACTTCTGTCAGTACACGAACCTTTTCTGTTGATGAATCTGAAAGGTATGCAGGAAGCAGAGCTGATCCTGCCCGTATGGCATCTAATTTTGCAGGGTGTCAGGGTGTTGATGATTCAAGAAATGATATTGTCATTCGTGGAAATTCACCTTTAGGAGTAGCATGGATGCTGGAAGGAATAGATATTCCTAATCCAAATCATTTTGCAATATCCGGAACCGCTGGTGGACCAGTAAATATTCTGAATAATAAAGTCTTATCAAATTCAGATTTTTATACAGGTGCCTTTCCTGCCGAATTCGGCAATAGTATTGCAGGTGTCTTTGACATTAAAATGCGTAATGGAAATAATGAAAAACATGAATTTACAGGTCAACTGGGTCTTCTTGGCACTGAATTAACAGCCGAAGGACCTATATCACGTAAAAACCACTCGTCATATCTATTAAACTACAGGTATTCAACCCTGGCATTGTTCGGTTTTATGGGCATCAATATTGGTACAAGCGCAATTCCCCAATATCAGGATGCAGCTTTCAAACTTAATTTTCCTTTAAAGAATAATGCAAATATTTCTTTATTTGGAATTGGCGGCTTAAGCAATATAGATATTATGATTAGTGAACAAAAAGCTGATGATATTGAGATTTACGGAGAAACCGACCGTGACCAGCACTTTGCAACGGGAATGGGAGTAGCCGGTATTAACTATACTAAATCTTTTAATTCAACAAGTTATGCAAACATTACTTTAGCCACTGCCATAGAACAACAGAAATCGCATCATGAACTAATATACAGAACAACAGATACAACCGGTTGTTTCATTATTGATGAACATGGTAAATATCTTATTGATTCAATTATTGATTATATGAGTTTCACTTTCAGGAATGAAAAAACATCAATCGCAGCTTTTGTTAATAAAAAAATTAAACTTATGCATGTTATTAAGGCAGGAATCAATACAGGCATGTACCGGTTTAATTATATTGACAGTATCTACAATGACGGTACTACTTATGACTGGACAACACGTTGGGATTATCAGGGAAATGCATTCCTGGTTCGCCCATACATACAATGGAAATATAAGCTCACAGATAAACTTGTTTTAAATTCAGGTCTTCACTGCCAGTTTTTTACTTTGAATAACAGTTTCTCCGGAATTGAGCCCAGAATAGGTGTCAGATGGGATTTCATTGAAAATCAAACTTTAAGTCTCGGTTTTGGCAGACACAGCCAACTTCAACCGTTATATACTTATTTTTACCGAAAAGAAGATGGCAGAGGGAGCTATATATTACATAACTTTAATATGGATTTTACAAAAAGCACTCACTATGTTATTGGATATGATAATCTCCTTTTCAGAAATACACGCCTGAAACTTGAAGCATACTACCAAAAACTTTCAAATATCCCTGTTGAAGCTGATACTTCCTCATTCTCTCTGGTAAATCAGGGTTCAGGATTTATCAGGTTTTTTCCCGATAGCCTGATAAATAATGGAACCGGTGAGAATTACGGAATAGAAGTTACATTTGAAAAGTTCTTTAGCCATAAATTTTTCTTTATAATTACAGGTTCATTATATAATTCAAAATACAGAGGTAGTGACAATGTTTACCGTGATACGGATTATAATGGTAATTATATACTAAATTTTATATGTGCCAAAGAATTTAGAACAGGTGAAAGAAGCTCTGTGACCATAGGTACAAAAATAACTCTTGCAGGAAATAAAAGATATGGACCTGTTGATTCCACTCAGACAATATTGCAGGGCGAAATAATTTATATAGATTCATTAAGGAATAGTTTACAATTTAAGGATTATTTCAGAACTGATATTAAAATAAATTATAAAATCAATTATAAAAAAATCACTCACGAGATTGGTCTTGACCTTGTAAATATTTTTAGTACAAAAAACGTCTTAAAGCTCACTTATGCACCGGACCCTGCAGACCCTTCAGCTAATGCAATCAGGGAGGAATATCAATTAGGGTTTTTGCCATTGTTTTATTACAGAATTGATTTTTAAACTAAGTAACTTAAGTCGGAAACTTGAATTTAGCAATTGAATGAGGAGGCTACAATGAAAAAATTTACTACAATATTGTACATGACATTACTAATGTTTAACACGATATTCGGCTATTGTCAGCCGATTTTATTCCAGGGAGAAAAAAATACAGGGCTTATAATGGAACTTCCTTGGAATGTTCCAGGCGGATTACCATATATTAATGGCTATAACTGCAATTATGGTACGGGTGCCTTCCTTCGGATAAATGATAATTCAACCGCTTTCCTCGCAAATGGAGATAGCTCGATTAAAATATTTAACAAACATAGTGTTCTTATATCAGAAATTAAAACCGGTTTTAAGCCGGATGATTTTACTTATGAAAATAATTCATTTTATTTACTGAATAAAAAACAAATATGGTTTGTTGATTCTACCGGAAAATTTACATTGTATAACAATCTTCCGCCTCAAATTTATACCGTTGAACATTTAAAAATAGTTAATAACAAATTGTATATCCTTACCCCGGATGGCAATTCCTGTTTTATACCTGAAATAAACAGCGACAAACAATTGTCAATGTATAAGGGATGGATTCTGGTTGATGACCTGCTTGTCAATACAAAAAAGCTGAACAGTAAACAATTTATCGTAAATATTTATAATTTTAATCATTTACAATTTAGCAAAACATTTACTGTCGCCGACAAGCTCTCATCAGTACGTGTAATAGGCAAAAGCGGAAACCTGATTTTCCTTGATGCCGAATATTTTGTTGCAGGCATTTCATATAAAATAAAAAGAGAAATAATAGTTCTTTCTTTTAACGATAATTCTGTTGTAAAATGGCTTGGAGATGTTCCCCTGCCCGATATCTATTATATTTACATCAAGCACGATTTATATGTATCGGATAATGCGTTATATTATCTTTTGACAATGCATGAAAAAGCGCAGTTGTACAGATTCCCTGCAGAATGTTTTAATGAAAGAAATAGTTTACCCGCTTTGCCGGCTGAGTTATTCCAATACAGTTACCATTATAATGAACATTTACTTGAAAGCCCTGAAATGTTATTCAATAAGAATGATAATAGCTTAAAATTATTGAAAGCGCCTATTTACAGGTATCAAATCATTGCCAATGCTGAACCGTATGAAACACATGAATGGTATTGTAATCCTGAGAATATCCAGGATGTTGATTGCGGAGGGGCGCATGTTACCACTCCATCGTGGGTGCAGGTCGGTTATAATATTGCTGTGCCTTACATGTGGGGTGGCTGGTCCACGCTCGAAGAATTCGATTTAGGTTTATTACAGGAAGTTTGTGCTGGCGATTGCCATACAAGCGATTATGGCGCCGGTTCAAGCTGTGCTGTCGGAGTTGATTGTTCCGGATTTGTTTCAAGAGCATGGAACCTTCCTTCAAAATACAGTACTTCAACCCTCCCTAATATTTCAACTGCCTATTCAAACTACGACGAGCTTCTCACCGGTGACATTTCAACAATCCTCCCGATACTATTTTGCCAACTACTTCGATTATTGCTCCAAATTGGGCTACATCAAACTTTTCCGTATCATTTAACGACTCAGATAATGAAAATATTAATCAATCCTTCTTTCTTGTTTCCGATTTTGACGGGACCCAATGGAGAGCAAACGGCAACAGCGGTTTTTTTAACGATAATTTTAATGATTCTATTCATTCCGACTGGACAAATTTATCCGGAACGTGGAACATTGTCAATAGCTCGCTTAACCAATCGGATGAATCGCTGACCAATAATAATCTATATGCCATTGTACAACAGGACAGTGCAAATGCTTATCTTTATCATTGGAAAATGAAAATCAGCGGTAGCGGAACAAACCGCCGTGCAGGAATCTATTTTTTCTGCGACAATCCCGAAATGGAACAACGCAATAATTCATATATGGTTTATTTCAGGGTGGACCAAAATACCTGTCAAATCTATAAATCAACCGATGACAACATTGTACTGCAAACAAGCGACCCTTGCAATGTAGAGCTTGATACATGGTATGATTGCAAAATAATTTTCGACCCACAGACAGGAAAAATAAGTGTTTTTCAGGATAATGTACTTGCTTCGGAATGGACCGACCCAAGCCCGCATTCTTCAGGCATGGCAATTTCACTTAGAACAGGTAATTGTAATGCTTTCTATGATGACATAAAGGTTTACAAAGTACGTACTGCAAATGAATTTATTACCGTTGGTCAGGACATGGATTGCCGTTATCAGAATATGAATCCCCTAGCGCCTTCCTGCATGGTTCATTCTATTGTTACCGACCAAGCTGCAAATTTTTCTGAATTGACAATGCAAACCATTAATATTGATTGGACTCCTCCAACCAATATTTTATGGGTCAACGATGGTTTAGAAAATGATATTGACAGTACGGGGTCGTCGTCGGAATTATCGGCTAACTGGGTGACTTCACAGGATGAAAATTCAGGTATCCTTAAATATATCTATGCCGTCGGCACTAGCACAGCACAAGACAACATCGTTCCATGGACCGAAATAGGAAATGATACAACTGTTACTGTAGGTTCATTAAACCTTGTCAGCACAATGTATTATTTTTCTGTAAAAGCTGTAAATAATGCAGGATTAGCTTCAGAAATTACTACCTCCGATGGTATTTTAGCTGACGTTATGGTTTATGATGAGAAAATGAATTATTACCCCAGTATAATAGTTTCTCCAAATCCTTTTTCCTCTGACATTTGTGTGGAATACAACGGAGCATTTAAGGGTAATATAAAAATTGTTATTTACAGTTATACCGGAGAAATTATATATCAAAGCTATTTCAACGGAAATAAGATGACGATTTCACTTGCTCATGTTGCAAAAGGAGTATATTTTCTGAAAATTACGGATAACGAGAATAATTTTTTGAAGAAAATTATCAAAGAATAAATAGCTGAGTCCACTCTAAAAAATCATTTTTTCTCGCAGAGATGCAAAGAACGCAAAGAATATAACATTAAGTTGTTGAAGATTAAATCTCTGCGAACTCTGCGTCTTTGCGTGAAATTGCATTTTTTTGTGTATTTGACTTTTTACAGTGGTCTGATAGCTATAAATCAAGATTTTCCGCAGCATAACAAAGCTCATCATACCATTCTTTCCCGAATTTACGGATTAAAGCCATTTCAAGAAAACGATAAACGGGCATTCCTCGTTTTTCGCCTGAAATAAAAGCTCCTTTACAAATATCTCTTTCAATCAGATTAATAGCTCTGAAATTTTTATATTCCTTCACCCGCATAGGGAAAAGATGACATGATAAAGGTTTTTGAAAACAGGTCTTCTTATCGTTATATGCCAGCTCAATTGTACATTGTCCAACATTATTTTCAAAAACAAGAAAGACACATTCCTTATTATTTACTAATGAAGTGACCTTTTCATTTTCAGAATCTAACATAAAAAATCCTTTTTGCTCTACTGTTTGTATGCCCTCAAGACCCATGTAAGCCAGGATAACAGGGAGGTTATTACTAATAATTTCAACCTCTTCATCTGTTAAAGGTGCGCCGGTATCACCCTCTATACAACATGCAGATTTACACTGCTGAATATCACAGATGAATTTTTTCCTCAGAATATCCAAGCTTATTATAGTATTTCCGATTTGTAACATTATTCCACTATTTGTTTTAACCAAGCAAACACTTCCAATATCAAACCTCAAATATCGCACACCGGTCAAAATCTCTATGCTCATTATGATGAACATAGCCCAATTGGTTAGTGACCAGCCGGGTTTTGCCAATAGTAAATGACGGAATATTTACATGATGATGCCCGAAGATCCAATAATCTATAGGATGAGCGCAGATAAAATCGTGCATTTCAATGACAAATGCTTGGTTTAGCCGGCTGCGCCGATACTCTTCAGGGTAATTCAGCAGGGTCGGAACATGGTGTGTTATCACCACATTTTTTTCATGCTTGCTGTTCTGTAATTCGGATTCCAAAAATCCGACGGATGCCTCATGCATAGCATTAAAATGCGCAGGCGTTAATGCAGCTCCCCGTTTCATGATAACATGGAAATCGGAAATATTATCCCGAATATACAGCTCATTCGGAGGGGTTATCCTGCCCCAAAGAGTAGTGAAAATAAAATTAATATCTTTATAAACTATAGTTTTGTTATTGACGAGAGTAATACTATCGAAAATTTTTGTAGTTACCGATCCTTGAAAACGGCTGATATCGTAATGATAAAATTCATGATTGCCCGGCACCCAGAATGCCGCCTCGAAATTATCGGAAATAAATGCTGCAAAAGGAATAATTTGTATACAGTTCTTTTATTTTCCTGAATATTACCTCGGCATGCTTTTCATAAGACTCATAAGTCCAGCCGGCAACATGAGGACTTAATATTACCTGTTCACTTTTAATAAGCTTATCGTATTCTGCCGGTAAATGCCGCCGGTGCAGCTTTTCAAACGAAGAATTTTCATATTCAAGTACATCCAAAGCGGCACCTAGTATTTTCAATTGTTGTAATCCTGATGCAAGCGACCTGGTGTTCACAATTTTCCCGCGTGATGTATTAATAAGGTAAAACGGCTTCCTGAATTTTTTTATATACGAATCATTGACAAGCCCGGTTGTTTCTTCGGTAAGCGGAATATGAAGACTAAGGATGTCGGTTTCACTGAAAATCTTATCCATGCAAACCTCAGTTGTATTACCATCGGAATATCCTTTTTTATATTTATCATACGAAATTACACTGGTATTAAACCCTTTCAACTTTTTAGCAAAAGCGCTGCCCATATTTCCATATCCGATGATACCAACCGTTTTACCCCTGATTTCATTACCCCAGTTGCCTTTTCTGTCCCAAATGCCATTCTTTATTTCATGATTTGCTTTACATATATGATTTAGCAGCGCCAGCAAAAGACCTAAAGTTCTTTCTCCTACGGCATCCCTGCTCGCTTCAGGCGAGTTTATACAAACTATACCTTTTCGACAGGCATATTCAACGTCAATATTCTCAAGACCCGAACCTAAACGGGCAATAAATTTAAGATTTATCGCTTTATCAATTAATGAACAGGTAATATTTATCCTGCTCCTAATAATGAGCCCATGATATTGGAAAATAATATCCCCTATTTTTCCCGCAGGAATATTTACAGCATCGAATATTTCAAACCCCTCTGCTGTAAGCAGTTTATAAAGTTTCGGATGAACTTCATCAGTAATTAATATTTTAATATTCAGGAATTTCATAATCCCAAACTTAACACATTAACACATTAACACATTAACACTGTTGTTATTTCTGCACAATATTCATCACTTCATCAAACTTTATCTTGAATGCAGCAGTATAACCAATCACTTTTGCCTGATTATCATATTTTTCATATGCGATAACTATTTCTTTGACCTTCTTATGGAATTGAAAATTTGCTTTATCGAAGCTCCATTCCTCT
>JACQWN010000557.1 GCA_016209245.1 Bacteroidia bacterium | reverse complement strand
GCATAACTGTCGGAAGCACTTGAACCATTTCCAGCTTTTATTTGTAAACCCTTACCTTTATCTGAATTATTTTCAATAAGCATAGCAAAGTCATTAATATTTTCTTTAACATGTAATTTTGCAGCAGGTGTTGGTATATCAATACCGACATTACTTCCACGCAAACAAATATTACCACCATTTTCTTTTACGATTTGAAAATTATTAATATCATCTAACCCCATCCATATTTTTCGGATACCGGAATTTTTAAATTCAATATATTGCCATGAATTATCAATATTATCAAAAGTTAATATTGCATCATCATCTGTTTTTACATATATTTTACCTCTGATATCAACTTTTGCATTTGGTTGATTTGTACCAATTCCTACTTTACCTTCAGGTGTAATATTAAGAACATCTTCCCAATGTGCTGGCTCCGTAAGAGCCGTTTCAATCGTATTATCTGCAGTCCCCACCTCTGGTGTAATACCCATAAAAATTCCTCTGCTATCAAACTTAATATATGACGCTATACCACTTTGCATGAATTTACCCGGTACATTTCCATACATATTATATCCGATGTACTTAGCATCACTCCCGCTATGTAATACAAATTTATCGTTTATCTGCAAATCTTCCTTTGGGCCAGTCGTTCCTATACCTATTTTTCCGTCTTCCGTAATTCTCATTCGTTCAGAGTTATTTCCGGAATCATAATCTCCTGTAAAGAATATAATAGGCTTATTTTCTTTCTGATTTAATATGGCAGCACCACCTCCTTCACCACCAGCTATACCTATTTGAAAACCATCATTCGGTCCAATACCTGTTCCACCCATTTGAGCCCAATTTGTAAAAGCCATTGTTACTGCTCTTGGTTGAACAGAGGGTGGTATAGAGGCCAACCAATTGTAATCATGAATATGTAATTTGTGTTGCGGAGGATTTGTGGTTGAAAAATAACCAATTCCTACATTTATACCAGATTGATTGAACAACCCATATTTACTTAAAATAATCCTACCATTTGTTGAAGATATATTGTCATTTCCTCCTGGCGCACCTCCGGCAATGCTTAAAGAATTATCTCCAATCCAAAGGGTATCAGACACCCTCAAACTGTCAAAACTTGTGCTGCTTACATTCAAATTATTTGCGCTAACCGTATTTGCTGTTAATGTGCCTGATGCATTCAGATTATATGCATTGAGCGAGCCAACATTATTTAAGTGATTCCCTCCAAAGCTTATATTACCAAAACTTGAGCTTATCTTGTTGTTTAGTCCATCTATCGTAATTGTAGCTATTTTTACATCCTGAACAGCTTCTATTTTTTCTGTCAGCATCTTTACGGCTGTTACTGTATCTGCTTGCATTTCCTTTGTCAGTATTTTTTGTTCTACTGCAAGCTCTTTTGTCAGAATTGTATCTAATAATCCTCTTTCCCCTTTTATTCTCTGCCCGATTATTACTCCCTGGTTGACGTACAGGCAACCGGAAACATGGGCATCACCGCCAATGTTTACGGTATATAAAGGATCCGGGTCTATCCCGAATCCTATTTTTGTATCTGCGAATAGAAGGTTATGTGAGTTGGTAGTTATTTTGTTTGTTCCGGTGGTGCCCTCAAATAGCAAATTATCGCGGATAAACATGCTGCTCCTGGTCTTTATAGAGCCGTCCACATCAAGCTTAGTGGTAGGCGAAACTCCTATTCCGACATTGCCTGCCGGAATGCTTACCATATCATCTCCGCTTATTTGCCAGTCGTTGTCTGGTGGTAAAGCGGAAAATTCACCGGTTGCATTCAGGAACTTTGTTGCATCACCATCAAGTAATACACTCTGGAAGCCACCGTTGCTGTTATGTGTTACAAGACCGGTATAACCGGCAAAATTATTAACAATAATTTCACCTGACGGCGTAATTTTAAGCCATTCGGTATTATTTGTAAATAACCGCAATGGATATTCTGATGTTGTACCGAGGAAATAATCTGCATCAGCAGATATATTATTTCCACGTAAATCCCATTTTAGTTGCGGTTGGTTGCCCTGTCCGCCTGCAACAGGTTTGGTTGGCATATCACCTGGTTGCGCCTGCGATTGTGAAACTAATAAGCAGAAAAGAATAATGGAGAGTAGTTTGCTGTTAATCAGCAAGTTATACCCCCCCCCCTAATAGTAATTTTTCCATTCTTCATAAGCTTTGAGATTTTAGAATTAATAATATTTTTTAAGTAACTATTTAGGTATAAACGTAATTATTTTACCGAAGTACGAAAAAAAATACGAATTTACGAATTACGAAAGTGTTCTTGGTTGACAAATTCGTAATTCGTAAGTTCGTAATAAATGGCGCCTTGCGCCAAGGCGCTAAAAGCGATCATTCGTACTTCGTTGGGATAATATACGTATGAAATAACATTGTCCTAAATAATAGACGCAAAAAAATTAAAAAGGTTGCTTAATCTTTTCGAAAAATTTATTTTACTATACTGCCAACGGGATAAATGGCGCCAGAAGCACTCATTTTCACATTTTAAAACGCCTTTTTCTGCGGCGGAATTAAATATTGTGAGCCATTGTTTTTGGCATGATGTTACCAGTTGCCGATATTTAATCTTCTAGAAGTATTTAAACCATCTCCTTTTGACGTTTCTTCGTCAAACGAATTGATTTTTCCTTTGGGAGGTGTTTGTGTTTTTCCTTTAACTTATATTCCTGAATATATTTACTAATTGCGTCTTTTTCCTCAATAGTTAATGGTTCAGGATCAAAATAAAAATCAACATCCAAAGGTTCTCTTATCAGTCCCATAATATTATGATTTAAAATATTTGTCAATTAAATTTTTTGCTGCTACAGTATCAATAATCATTAGGAGTCCTCCATAATGCTTAGCCCCTAATGTTTTTTCATAATGTTCTATTAGTTTTGTTTTTGAACGGAATGAAAGAAATCCCTCATGCCCTTTTTGAAACGATAATCGGCAAGCAAATGCAACTAAATTTCCAGGAACTCCTAAATATACCTTATGTTTGCCTTTATTGAACGGTGCACTTTCTATAAGATGCAAATAAACATGGTCTCGCTCAATTTGGAGACTTAACAATCCTTGTATAATATTGGGGTTACTCTGAATTGTTAGTTTATAAACCTCTCTATCATTATAACTCAATTCTTGTTTCCAGTCAAAAACCCAACCATTCTTTTTTGAAACTTGTAATAAATCAGATTTGTTTAGATATAATATTTCGGTTGAAAAATTATCTCCTGTTATAACATTTTCTATTGACCGAGTTAATTTATCAATCTTAAAATCTAGTGTTGCGACAATTTAATTTTAAGACCTCACAGGTTTCTAAAACCTGTGAGGT
>JACQWN010000076.1 GCA_016209245.1 Bacteroidia bacterium | reverse complement strand
TCTATTACCAACGAACTGCAGGCATTAAGCATAAGCAACGATACAATTTATTTGAGTAATGGCGGCTTTGTAAAACTCCCTGCCGGCTTTAGCGGCGATTATAATGACTTAACCGGCAAGCCCAATCTTGCGACAGTCGCCACCTCCGGCAGCTATACCGATTTAAGCGACACCCCAACCATTCCCGCAAATGTAAGCCAGTTGACAAACGATGCCGGTTACATTACAACTTTCACAGAAATTGACGGCTCTGTTACCAACGAACTACAGGCATTGAGCATAAGCAACGATACCATTTATTTGAGCAATGGCGGTTTTGCAAAACTTCCTGCCGGGTTTAGCGGTAATTACAACGACCTCGTCAACCAACCAACCATACCCACTAATGTAAGTGAATTAAATAATGACAGCGGTTATTTAACCCAGGAACAAGACACCATGCTTTGGAAAAAGGATAGTACTAATATATTTTATACTGCAGGTAACGTCGGCATCGGGACGACAAGTCCTAGCGCAAAATTAGAAATTAATCAATCTTATTCTGGTGTAAATACAATCTATGGAATTAAGGCATTGCAAACTCATATTGGCAATGCTGATGGGTACGGTATCTATTCTCAAATAAGTACTTCAGGTTCTGGGGGAACAATTGCAGTAAGTGGAGAAGCTTTATCTGGCACTTCTTGTATTGGGATATATGGAAGTGCGACAGGTTCTGCTGATAATTTTGGTGTTTATGGCTACGCAATAGGTAATGCAAATGTTGGAAGTGGTGTTTTTGGTGGTTATTTTAATGCAGGGGGGGGCACGAATTCTACTAACTATGGTATTTATGCTTCTGCAGGGGGAGGGGCAAAAAATTGGGCCGCTTATTTTAATGGAAATGTTGGAGTAACCGGCAACGTCGGCATCGGGACTACAAACCCTGCATATAAACTTATGCTAAGCGACTCTATTACGACACCTGCAATTGCACTTCAATACAATTCCAATACAGATTATCCTGTTATAAAATCTTTATCTACTAATGGCCTAAATTTTGGAACCAATAGCGGAACAAATATTATGCTTTTACAATCAGACGGCAATGTCGGCATCGGGACAACGGTGCCGTCAGGGAAGTTTAATGTTGAAGCTGATCTAAATAATAATTGGGCAGGATACATAAGAAATACCAATGCTAATGGTGCAGGTCTATATGTATATTCAGGTGATACTGACACTCAGCAAGCATTGCAAGTTGCTAGTGCTGCAGCAAATATTATTTATGCAAGAGCTGACGGCAACGTCGGCATCGGAACAACAAGCCCTGGTTACAAACTTGATGTTGCCGGAACCATGAATGCACAAGAAGTGCGTGTAAATGGTGTAGTTTTAAATCCCGGCACCGGCTCCAACTGGACAGTTTCGGGTTCCGATATTTACCGCCTGAACGGCAACGTCGGGATTGGAACGACTACGCCGGGATTCAAACTGACAGTATTGGGAACTGATGCGTCTGGAACACTCGTGGACGTGCAAAACGGTGCTGGGACGGGAAAGGGCGTAATTCTTGGGTATACATCCACCGGCGGATTGTTGGCAACGCGTGGCTCAGGTCAAGATTTGGAACTAAGCACTGATGTGACCGGGTTAAAGATCACAAGCAACGGCAACGTCGGCATCGGGACAACGAGCCCGACAAAACTATTACATGTCGAAGGAGCGGGCTATGCAGCAATCTATGGTAAATCAACTGGTATAGCTATTAATGGAGAAACTGGATCTTCTGCAGCTTCTTATGCGATATATGGGCAATCAACTGGTAGCGAAGCACGAGGCGTCGTAGCATCTTCTCCCAATGGATGGGATTTTTATGCAGAGAGTGCTACTGGTAAATCCTATTTTGCCGGCAACATCGGCATTGGAAGAACTAACCCTAGCATGAAGTTAGATATTCTTAGTAACCAATTTAGGATTTGGAATCACGATCTTGCTGGTTCATGGATGGGTGGATTAGTTTTTACTGCTGATGAAGATTATTTAAACGCAAATTATGGTGGGTTATCAAAAATAATGATAGGTACTGGAGATTTATGGGGAAGTTCTTTACATAGAGGTTATATTGCAGTTGGCGGCGAAGGTCCGGCAGATGATGGTACAAATAAAATGTACTTTTCTGCGGCAGATGTTCTTACAAAAACAAATGGTGTTGTGACTGGTGCTCAAATTACTTTAACAGAAGGCGGCAACGTCGGCATCGGAACGACAGACCCAAGTTCAAAACTTGAAGTTGATGGAACTATTCATTCAACATTAGGCGGTTTCAAATTTCCTGATGGAACAACTCAAATATCAGCTGCAAATGGTATTACAGGTTATTCACTTCAATTTAACGGACATTTAAAAACTGTTATTTCTGATAATACTACATATTATTTTAGTTCAGGAGAAGGACTCAATTCGAGTAATTTAAGAGTTTATGTCCCTAAATCAGGAATATTAAAATCAGTTTATATATCAATTTGCCCAGCCGGAGGTCCATCAAATGAACTAAGTTCACTATTTCTTACTATTAATGGAAGCAATAATATTTTATTGACAAATTCATTGAATTGTAATACAGGTACTCCTATAGTAATATCTAATATTTCATTATCGCAAGTACTCATTCAAGGCGATTACCTTTACATTAAGTGGACGACACCAACATGGGCAACTAATCCTAATGAATTTAATCTGGTAGGTGTTGTCTTTATTGAATAATTATTTCATAATAATCTTGAAATAACGTGCTATACAACAAATGTAGTCTGGAATGTTTATAAAATATTTTATTTATGAGTAAATAAATTGAAAATTAATATATTGTTAAATCTTTAAATCTTAAATTTATGAAAAACAATTTTGAAAATCTTTGGTCTGAGTTCAAAAATGAACTTGTCAATCAGGTGAAATTAACAAATGCTGCGACTCTAGAAAAAGCTTGGAAAAGTATGAAAAGCAGAACAAATTTCTATACAAAGGATTTGTTTCAAAGAGTAGCAGCAAACTTAAAACTCAAAATATCTACAGAATTATTTAAGGTAGATATGGTACTAAGTAAAACAAGCAGTTATACTGATGTTCCCTTGATATTTATTGAATCTGAAAATAGTATTCTTTCAGCCGAACATGAAGTATTAAAACTATGTTCCCTTTCAGCACCTTTAAAAGTTTTAATTATCTGTACTGACTGGGATCCGGACATTTGTGCCGAAGATGGAAAAAAAAGCAACAGAGACGAATATACTGAACATTGGGAATCAATTATTAAATCCTATACGGAATTTTGGAAATTGACCGGTGTAACAGGTCTGATAGTTGCAGAATGGTACGATCATCTGGTATTATATGCAAAAGCATGGAATGAAACCGGTGAGTTATTTGACAAAGATCATAAAATTTTTGTGTCTGAATATTACTACACGTTATTCCTTGGCTGTCCGGATGGTAGGTAGTTGCAACACTGATAACATGCCCGTAAATAGATTTAGGATTTAGGATTTAGGATTTGGGATTTGAGACTTGGAATTTGAGACTTGGAATTTGAGACTTGGAATTTGAGACTTGGAATTTGAGACT
>JACQWN010000487.1 GCA_016209245.1 Bacteroidia bacterium | reverse complement strand
ATAGCCCTCAGTAAGAATTTGTCCTTTATATACTTTTTGTCCCTTTCTTACTAATGGCTTAATATTTATACATGTATTCTGATTTGTTTTTTTGAATTTCAATAAATTGTAAGTTTTTACATCTTCATCAAAGTTAACGAATTTCTCGTCATCGCTTCTTGAGTACTGAATGACAATTTTTTCTGCATCAACATATTGAACAATACCGTCTGCTTCGGCAATTGTAAGCATTCTTGAGTCTTTGGCTACATTATATTCCAAGCCGGTACCGACAATTGATGGTTCAGATTTAAGTAAAGGTACGGCCTGTCGCATCATATTTGAGCCCATCAGGGCGCGGTTTGCATCATCATGTTCAAGAAAAGGAATAAGAGAAGCTGCAATAGATGCAATCTGGTTTGGGGCAATATCCATTAAATGAACTTCCTCTGCTTCGGCTAAGGGAAAATCGCCTTTATGCCTTGCTTTAATTTTTGGATTTATAAAATTGCCTTTGTCATCAATTAATGCATTGGCTTGAGCAATAATTTTTAATTCTTCTTCCTGTGAAGAAGTTACGGTCCGGTAAGGTGTTTCGATAAATCCCAAATTATTAATTTTGGCATAAATGCATAATGAAGAAATTAATCCGATATTTGGTCCTTCGGGGGTTTCAATTGGACAAAGGCGCCCGTAATGAGTATAATGAACATCGCGGACTTCAAAACCCGCTCTTTCTCGCGAGAGACCGCCTGGCCCCAATGCCGACATCCTCCGTTTATGCGTCATTTCAGCAAGTGGATTGGTTTGATCCATGAATTGAGATAGCTGGTTTGTTCCAAAAAAGGAATTAATAACAGAGGATAAGGTTTTGGCATTGATAAGATCAATAGGAGTAAATACTTCATTATCGCGAACATTCATTCTTTCACGTATTGTTCGTGACATTCGTGCAAGACCAATACTAAACTGGTTATATAGCTGTTCGCCAACTGTACGGACACGACGGTTACTGAGATGATCAATATCATCAACATCGGATTTGGAATTAATAAGCTCGATAAGGTATTTAATAATCTGAATGATATCTTCTCTTGTAAGAACTTTTATTTCAGAGGGAATATTCAATTTAAGCTTGATATTGATTCTAAAACGCCCAACGTCACCAAGGTCATATCTTTTATCGGAAAAGAATAATTTATCAATTACATCTCTGGCAGTAGCTTCGTCGGGGGGTTCGGAACTCCTAAGTTGCCGGTATATATGTAATACGGCTTCTTTTTCAGAATTACACGGGTCTTTTTGTAAAGTATTATAAATTATTGAATAATCAATCTGTTCATAGTTTTCTTTGTGAAGAAGCACTGTTTTGGCACCGGAATCAACAATAATATCAATATGTGAATCTTCAATGACTGTTTCTCTGTCAATGATAACTTCATTACGTTCAATTGATACTACTTCGCCGGTATCTTCATCAACAAAATCTTCTATCCATGTTTTAAGGACACGTGCAGCTAATCTTCGTCCTACTACTTTTTTTAATCCGGTTTTTGTAACTTTAATTTCGTCGGCGAGATCAAATATCTCAAGAATACTTTTATCGCTTTCATATCCAATAGCTCTTAGTAGTGTTGTTACGGGTAATTTTTTCTTCCGGTCAATATAAGCATACATTACATTATTTATATCAGTAGCAAATTCAATCCAGGATCCTCTGAAGGGGATAATTCTTGCAGAGTATAATTTTGCACCATTGGCATGAATGCTTTGACCGAAAAATACCCCTGGTGATCTGTGTAATTGTGATACAACAACCCTTTCAGCTCCATTAATGACGAATGTTCCTTTTGGGGTCATATATGGTATCATTCCTAGATACACATCCTGGATTACAGTTTCAAAATCTTCGTGTTCAGGGTCGTTACAATATAATTTAAGCTTTGCTTTTAATGGAACATTATATGTCAGTCCTCTTTCAACACACTCTTCAATCGAATATCGAGGTGGATCAATATGATAATCAAGGAATTCTAATATGAAATTATTTCGAGTATCCGAAATCGGGAAATTTTCACAAAACATGCGATGTAAGCCCTCCTTTTTTCTTTGTTCAGGGGTTGAATTCAACTGGAAAAACTCCTGAAATGACTTTAACTGAATTTCAAGGAAATCAGGATATTCGGGTTGGCTTTTAGAGCGTGAAAAAGATATTCTTTCAATTAAATTTTTAGCAGACATTCCGGGTTCCGATTAAATATTTATATTATGTAAAGAACAAATAAATAATGCGAATTACTTGATTTCGACTTCAGCACCGACTTCTTCTAATTTAGCTTTGATTGATTCAGCTTCTTCTTTAGAAACGCCTTCCTTGATTGCCTTTGGAGGGGCATCAATTAGAACTTTTGATTCTTTAAGGCCGATATTCATAATATCCTTTACAACCTTTACTACTTGCAATTTCATACCGCCTGCAGAAGTAAGAATTACATCGAAAGTGGTTTTTTCTGCTTGAGTACTTGTGGCTGAGGCCTCGCCTGATACCTGTGTTGAAACCATTGCAGTGGTTGCAGCAGGAACGATTCCATATTCATTCTTTAAAATATCTGCCAATTCAATGACTTCTTTTACGCTTAAATTTACCAAATCATCAGCGAATTTTTTTAAATCTGCCATTTTATTAAATTTTTAAGTTAGTAATTAAAATATATTATTGTTTATTTTCAGAAAGAGTTTTTAAGCACCCCGCAAGTTTGTTACCGCCTGATTGTAAAGCAGAAATAACATTTCTGACAGGCGATTGCAATAACGAAATAACCTCACCTATTAATTCTTCTTTTGATTTGATATTTATTACTGATTCTAATTGAGCATCACCAATAAATACCGATTCTTCAACATAAGCACCCTTCAAAACAGGTTTAGAATATTCTTTTCTGAACTCCCTGATAAGCTTACCGGGAATATTTCCTACATTGGAAAACATCACAGAAGAAGAACCTTTAAGCACTTCGAATAAAGGTTGATAATTACCATCTGCTTTTTCTAATGCAATTTTCAGCAGTGAATTTTTAGCTACAACCAGCTTTATATTTTTTTCATAACATTTTTTCCGTAATTTAGCTGTTATTTCAGCATTCATATCAGAAATATCGGTGATATAGAAATGTTGATAGCTATTTATCTCATCAACTAAATTATTGATTACTTTATTTTTATTCTCCAGCGTCATATTAGTATAATCTTCTGATAGTAAATATTATATTTCAACAGATTTCGGTTCAATTTGTACACTAGGGCTCATAGTGCTGGAAATATATATGCTTTTAATATATGTTCCTTTAGCTGATGCCGGTTTAAGCTTAATAACAGTATGCAGGAATTCTTTGGCATTGTCAATCAGCTTTTCAGGTTCAAAAGATACTTTCCCGATAGATGTATGAATTATTCCAGACTTATCAACTTTGAAATCAATTTTACCGGATTTTATTTCTTTTACTGCTTTTCCGACTTCCATTGTTACAGTTCCAGTTTTCGGGTTAGGCATTAAGCCACGCGGGCCGAGAATTTTTCCTAGCTTTCCAATCTTATTCATCAGCGAAGGCATGGTAATGATTACATCTGTGTCGGTCCAACCACCCTGAATTTTTTCAATATAATCGTCCATTCCGATAAAATCGGCACCTGCAGCTTTTGCCTCGTCTTCTTTATCTGGAGTGCAAATAACCAGAATTTTTTTATCCTTACCTGTTCCATGCGGTAAAGTAACAATACCTCTGACCATTTGATTGGCTTTTCTTGGATCAACACCCAAGCGAACATCAATATCAACTGATGCATCAAATTTTGTGGTTGTAATTTCTTTTACAAGTTTTGCTGCATCAGGCAAGGAATATTGCTTTTGCTGCTCAAATTTCCTTAAGTTTTTCTTTCTGTTCTTTGATATCTTTGTCATCTTAATAATATAGGTCAAATATTACATTTTAAAAGGGGGCTCTCCCGAAATTGTTAAGCCCATACTCTTTGCTGTGCCTGCAACCATTTTCATTGCTGATTCAAGCGAGAATGCATTCAGATCCGGCATTTTATTTTCGGCTATTGTTTTTATCTGTGTCCAATTAACCACTCCGACTTTATTTCTATTTGGTACCGGAGAACCTTTATTAATTTTTGCAGCTTCCAACAACTGAATGGCTGCGGGAGGGGTTTTAATAATAAAAGAAAAGGATTTATCATAATAAACTGTAATGACAACAGGAACTATTTTTCCGCTGATATCCTGAGTTTTGGCATTGAATTGCTTGCAAAACTCCATAATATTAACTCCTTTAGCGCCTAATGCCGGTCCCACAGGCGGGGAAGGATTGGCTGCTCCTGCTTTAATTTGTAATTTAATAAATCCTTCTATTTGTTTAGCCATAATAGTTTGCTTTATTCTTTTTCAACCTGCAAGAAACTAAGTTCAAGCGGGGTTTTACGTCCAAAAATTTTAACCATCACCTTCAGCTTTTTCTTTTCATTATTAACTTCTTCGATTACACCGGTAAAGCTATTAAATGGACCGTCAATAACTTTTACATTTTCACCGACAAAAAAAGGTGTTGTAATTTCTTCTTCACTTTCTATCAGTTCATCTACTTTCCCTAAAATTCTATTAACTTCTGACGGACGCAATGGTATTGGATCGCCTGATTTAGTTCCAAGGAAACCGATAACACCGGCAAAATTTTTAATAACATGAGATAGCTCGCCTTCGAGATTCGCTTCAATAAGTATATATCCAGGAAAATAATTTCTTTCCTTGCTGATTTTCTTCCCATTTCTGATTTGATAAACTTTTTCAGTAGGAATAATGACCTGTGATACTTTGTCATGCAAATTTAGCCGGACAATTTCATTGTCAATAATTTCTTTAACTTTTTTTTCTTTCCCGGTAATCGCTCTAATAACATACCATTTTTTATCATTTTCGGCCATATATTCTTCTGAAATTAATTAAGAATAATTAATAAGCAATGCTATAAATCAGATGCATTAAATTACTAAAAGCGAAATCCATAATCATGACAATCACGCTGATAATTGCTGTTGCCACCATAACGATAATTGCGCTTCCCTGTAGTTCTTGCCATGGTGGCCATGTTACCTTATGAAGCATTTCGTTAATGACATCATCAATATATAATTTTATTCTATTCATTTCATTCAGTTCATTCAGTATAGCTACTTTACTAGTTTGCCTCGTAAATGGGATGTAGATACTACATAAATCTCTAAAGAACCATAAAAGCACGGGAGGAGAGGCTCGAACTCCCAGCCTGCGGTTTTGGAGACCGCTGCTCTACCAATTGAGCTACACCCGTGTAGCTAATCTATAGTTATTATTCTTGTATTTCAATAATTTGGCCTGCGCCTACTGTTCTGCCCCCTTCACGAATTGCAAAACGCAATCCAATATTGCAGGCGACCGGATAGATAAGATCTACTTCGATAGTGACATTATCGCCTGGCATAACCATTTCTCTGCCTTCCGGGAGTACAATTTCTCCGGTAATATCAAGGGTTCGCAAGTAGAATTGTGGACGGTATTTGTTATGAAAAGGTGTGTGACGGCCTCCTTCTTCTTTTTTCAAAACATAAACCTCGGCTTTGAATACTTTATGAGGTTTTATTGAGCCTGGTTTTGCTATTACCATTCCCCTTTTAACTTCCTTTTTATCAACTCCTCTAAGTAAAAGGCCGACGTTATCGCCTGCTTCGCCTCTGTCAAGAATTTTGCGGAACATTTCAACACCTGTGACAACCGTTTTCCTGTCTTCAGCGCCTAAACCGATAATGCTGACTTCTTCGCCG
>JACQWN010000486.1 GCA_016209245.1 Bacteroidia bacterium | reverse complement strand
TGGTAATCAATCAAATCGGCATGAATAATATATTTATTAACCCCGCGAACGGTTACATATTTTTTTTTGCAAATTCATTTTCTTTCAGTATAAAATACAATCTTATATTATTTTTTGTTCAAAATAATATGTTTTGTTAATGTAAATGTTTCCCCCTCTCCTTTTGGAAGCTTGAATTTGAAAGCCATTGGCTTGAATCCTTTGGCTTCAACCTTGATTTCATATCTGCGGTCTGCCGGTAGGGTTGCAAAATATTCGCCCTTCTCGTTTGAAGTAATAACGCTCTTTTCGTTTGTCGCCATGTCTTCAAGATAAATATTTGTCTGAACAGGTTTCCCTTCATCATCAACTACTGAGCCTTTCAGAATAGAGAGTATGGGACCTGATATTGAAGCAACAACGCTTTCGGTAATCTGTTTATTTTCTTCAAGAAACTGGCTCATATCTACTTCAAAAATATCGGTTTTTCCCGATTCGCTTTCCCTTGAGCTGGAAAGATATGCTTTTTTGCGGTCGGTGGCGAGAATAAAATGAATTTCATCTCTTGTAGTGTTAATAGGATAGCCCATGTTTACAGGTTCCGACCAGCGTCCGTCTTCAAATACTGTCATGAAAACATCATAGCCCCCCATTGTATTGTGACCATCTGAGCTAAAAAAGAGAGTTTTTCCGTCGGGGTGGATATAAATACCAATCTCGTCGCCGATAGAATTTACAACCGAGCCTAAATTTTCCGGTTTAGACCATTCTTCTCCCATCTTTTTTGAAATATAAATATCGCCGTTTCCAAAACCGCCTCTCACACGCTCACTTACAAAAAATAATGTATTACCATCGGCTGAAAGACATGAGGAGCTTTCAAAGAAAGATGAATTTATATTTTTGCTGGCGAACGGTTTTGGTTTGCTCCATAGTTCTTCTTCATCAAGCGTGGAAATATAAATATCGCCGCTCTGGGTTTCTCCTGTAATGTTTTTATATAACAAAATTTGCCTTCCATCAGGCGAAATGCTAAGATTCGCATCATGCCCTTCTGTGTTCAGAGGTGGACCAAATTGAATACATGCTCCCCACGTACGAGTTTTATTATCCCATTTCGACATATAAATATCATCAAAATATTCCTCACATTCAGGATCTATTTTCCCTCCTGTAGTTCCGGGTCTCCGCGATGTAAAAATCAATGTTTTTCCATCAGCGGTAACCGAGGGATTGGCATCAGTATATTCACTGTTGATATTATTGCCAAGTTTTGTAATCTTAACTTTTACAGGTTTTTGCATTAGCTCTTTTGCTGTAAGACATTGCCGGAGAAGCTCGTTAACATATTGCTTTTCCGATTCAAGCAGCTTAATTTTCCTGCTATCCAGGCGATTTTTATAGCTATAATATGCTTCAATGGCTTCATCAACTTTGCCTTTATAATGAAGCGCCTGTCCAAGTATAAGAAACAGATTCCGGCTTACCATTGTATCGGTATGGCTTGCCTTTTCGAGATATACAAGAGCGGTGTCCATCAATTTTATTTTAACAAAGCATTCACCCATTCTGAAGTTTAGCAAAGCATCGTCAGGATGGTCACGGCGCAATTCACGGTAAATTCTTAATGCACCATAATAATCTTCATTAGTAAATTTTAAACGTGCAGTTGTCATCTGCATATTAAAATAGCTGTCCCTGTCAGCTTCTTTTAGGTTTGTTTCCTGAGCAGGACATGCCGTCACTAAAATGATACAAGCCGAGCTTATTATTAATGAAATTAATATTATCCTTTTCATTTTTTCTGATATTTAAGTTATACTAAAAATGGTTAAATGGTTAAATGGTTAAATGGTTAAATTGTTAACATTGTTAAATTGTTAAATTATTAAATTGTTAGATGGTTAAATTATTTCATATTCAACAATATAGTAATTTAGCAATATGACAATATGACATTTCGACAAGCTCAATGCAAGCAATTTAGCAATATTATTTTAGCAAATTGTTATTTTCTTCCGTTTTATTTTTCTCTGCATATATTCACTGTTGATATTATTGCCATAAATATGAATTGACAAAAATAATAAATAATTAGTATCCTCTCAAAAAATAAGAGTAAAAAAAATGAAGTGCTTAATTAACAGATTTTTTCTGTATTGTCTGACAATGCTTTAGTATATTTTAAAAATAGTTCCATACCATCGGCTTTTTCCGAATCGAAAGAATAGCTTATATCATTTTTAAGATAATTCAAGGCGTCAAATGTGGAAATATCTCCAAATCCATTATATAAAGCTAATGATTTATCAATATACCGTATTCCATATTGCAAAGCTTTATTAAAATTTGAAATAAAAGATTTTTTAACATGTAAAGAAGCCATCCAGCAAGCAAAAACGAAAGATTTACCGGTAAATTTAAACCACTCCTCTGCCAAATCAATCTTAAAAGGATATTTTACGGCAAGCTTAAAAGTGCGGTCGCCAATTACTAATCCTGCAGCGGTATTTTTTATTTCATTTTCAAAACCTTTTGATGTATTAAGCCACAATGGTTCTGTTTTCCAGAAATAATATGCTAATATTTTTACAAGCAATACCGAAGTTCTTGACTGATAGTCGAGATAAATTTTTTTT
>JACQWN010000485.1 GCA_016209245.1 Bacteroidia bacterium | reverse complement strand
TTAAACTCATTAGTATAATAAAGATAGGCGTAGGAAGCCGGTGATTCATATTCCCCGGGTATTTCGGCTTTCAAATCAAAGTTCACTTCGCGTATTTCAGAGGGTTTCATCTGGCGGTAATATAGTACAACATTGTTACCTTTAACCTCATAATAATCAAAGACCTTCTTTTCCTGCAGCTCTTTCAGTTGCCATGGCTGTATGCTTAATCCGGCAGGAAATCCGATAATTGCAATTGTGCTTGGCAAACCTTCGGCAGTTCTGTTTTTAATTTTAACATTCAACCGTACCGTTTCGCCAATTTTGGCTGTATTTGACAATAATGAAGTTTCTAAACCAACTTTACATTCCTTTTGGCTGGGTGGAAGAAATGTATTCCAACCGACTGCAAGTGAATAAGGCATAGGGTTTTTACTTCCGATGAATTTGACTTTTAAATTATGCCGGCCGTCACCTATATATCTTTCAAGACTATCTATCACAACCGGCTCTTTTTGTCCTGCTTTGTAAGCGACCCTGGCTTCTTCTCTTCCATCAACATAAAATCCAATTTCGCCGTCTTCGGATATTTGCTTTGAGAACTTTGTATATTCGGTCAGGGCTTTCAGTGCAAGAATTGTCCCTTGCGTATTTCCGAAACTTCCGTATCCTGAACGTGAAGAAACAAGAAATTCAACAGCTTTATTTAACGATTTCTGGTCCGGATTCTTTGATTTTAAAATTGCCATAACAACCAGTGAAGTAGTTTCTATTGATAAAGATATACCGGAGGAACATGTAATAGAATATTCTCTGCCCGTCCAACTGCCATTACTTGCTTGCTTCTGATAAAGAGCGTCAAGCAATTCTTCTGCACGTTTGACATCACTTCTGTTGAACAATGTATTAGCCAATAAGGCGAGCATATATGCATCTTTGGAGCTGATGGCATTATTATATGCACTTTCAACTTCTTTGTCAATATCTTTATAACCTGCTTCAGAAAGAGCATACACGATATAGGCATTGGTAATTGTTTCATTGGCGCTGCCGTAATTATCCAATGCGAGACTATTTCGTTTAAATCCTCCTTTTCCGTCCCTTCTTGAAAATAACCATTCGGCAGTACGATCAATCATTTTTTTATCTACACCGGCATATACGCCGAGCATATCATTAAACTGCATCAGTCCATATGCGGTTAGCGCTTCATGTGCAGGTGTGCTTCCAAACCATTCATAGCCCTTTTCTTTTGTCTCATAGCTCACCAGCCGGTTGTAGCCCTTATCCAGCAGACCTTCAGCTT
The DNA here is from genome assembly GCA_016209245.1 of Bacteroidia bacterium. Lineage (GTDB taxonomy): Bacteria > Bacteroidota > Bacteroidia > Bacteroidales > BM523 > JACQWN01. The sequence continues at coordinate 2,486 of JACQWN010000485.1, read as the reverse complement.
TTGCGAGCAGTTTTGCATCTTCCGAATCCGTCTCTTTCAGATATTCCATTACTAACAGATTAGGATAGCTTGTCATGGAAGTTTGTTCAAAACAACCATAAGGTTCCTGAAGAATAGATTCCACTCCTTTCAATAAATCACTTACAACCGATGGATACGCAGTAAGCTCGGCTTTTACAGAACCCTGTACGACATTTTCAATATTGACAGAATATTCGCTTTCGGCTTCTTTTCCAGAGAAGGATGCCAGAACGGGAAATCCTTTTGCAACAATGTTTATTTCTTGTGTAAATGCATCTTTCAAACCTCCGCTGCCAAAAGATATTTTAACGGGAAATTTTCCGGAAAGATTTGCCACTCTGTATTCCAGATATAATATTTTTGAACCATTGGCGGGAATTTCCTGCTTTTCGGAAATTTTATTTACTGCTATCAATCCATCCGGAACATTGATTGAAATATTTCCGTTAAGAATTTCATCAGTATTATTCTTTAATGTTAATGGCACTGAAATTTCATCTTCAGTAACGGCTTCGACCGGGAATTTAATGCTCATAGCAAACGGCAACTGTGTATAATATAATTTTTCGCCGCGGCCAGGTGTTCCGTCTTCGCCGATACCTTCTATAACCGCCCTGAAGGAGCTTATATCATCGGAGTTGTAAAATTCTATTTCCGTTTTACCTGTTCTGTCAATTTCCATATCACCTTTCCAATAAATCGTGGAACGAAAATCATTCCGGAGTTCAACCTTTTCATTTTTGGAATATACAGGTGCAGCAAATTCTCTGGCACGGTAATATAAAATCTGATTCTGTGCCTGCTGAGCTACTACTTCAGCATCAAATGCTTGCAGTCTGCCGGCAATTTCAATTTCATCATTAGCCCTGATATCGCGGATTTGAATGTCCTGCTTAAAATCAGCTTGCTTTTCCAGTGGCGCTCTATTAATATCCTCATTTATTTCTCCGCCGATATTTAATTCTTCATCTTCTGCTAATTCAAAATTATTATCAGCTTTATCAACAGCAACTTCATCAATTACCATTTCATCTTCACCGATAGCGTCTTCACGAAGCACAGCAGCTTGTGGAACTTGCAATGCTCCGTCGAAATTCTCAACAGCCATAGCTCCGCCGGCCACAGCTCCGAATTTCATCCATCTCCATCCGTTTCTGCTGTTATCCGTATCATATAAATAAATCTGCATATTATCGTTATATTCAGCTATTGGTTGTACCTGGTCATAATATCCTTTTGCAGATACAACAATGTTTGCCGTTTTACTCAGGTCAAGACTGTTAATGCAAAATTCACCCAATTCACCTGCTTTAAATTCCAATGCGGAAGAATCGGCTTTTATTGCAGCATTACTGACGGGCTTACCGGTATAAGCATCATAAATATAACCTTTAACTATTGTTGTTTCACCTGAATAGCTAAGAACAGGCAATTCCTGAATAATGACTTGCTTCCATGTGAATCGTCTCCAACCTGATGTCATAAGCAGATAATCAAGCGCTTCACCGGCATTTTTCTCCTTTTCATCAAAATAAAATGCAGGTTCTTCAACTTTTTCCTTTATATCCTGTTCGAGAAGAAGCTGTGAAAGAATATTTCCCGATTTATCGTCGGCAAAGCTTAACAGTTGATCATTAGTGACCGATAATGATAAATTTGCAGGCATCGGAAGTCCCCGTTCATCATTTACGCGAATAGTCATTTTGACTTTTTCTCTCGGAAGATATTTTTCCTTGTCGGTCTCAATGCTTATATTTAACTGCTTGTGTTTATTTACAAAGGCAAGCCGTTCTGCACGTTCAATGCCTTTTGCGTCAAACAATGTAATCTGAGCTATTCCTGCCGGAAAATCATTGACGGGAATAGCCATGTTATTTTCTCCTTTATTTATATTGACGGAATTTGAATAATATATTTTACCACGTACCTGCGCAACAAGTGATATTTGTTCTGTTTCGGTAGAGTGAACGGACATTTCAAGCACATCATTTTTTTGTGCGCCGACCGCTAGAACATAACCTCTTTCAAGGGGTTCAGGTAAATCATATACAGTGTCAATGCCTTCGGGTTTGGTGATTTTTACATGGTAATTATTGCCATTTACAGGTTTAATTTCAAAAGCTCCTATTCCTTGGTGAAAACTGCTGAAATCTGCAACCTTATTTCCATCCTGATTAAAAACAATACCTTGGACATCAGCGGGTTTTCCAAATTCATTCAATGCTTTAAAGGCAAGTTTGCTTTTTAATCCGTAAACAAGGTCTCCTCCCTCAGGATACATGGTAAATTTTATTTTGTTTAACACTATCGGAATAGTTCGAGAAATGGCTTCGGTCTGCCCCTGATAATCAATTAATATATTCAGCAAACCATCGTTTGATTTTAGCCGGGCTGGTAAAATAAATCGAATGTACTGAATCCCGCTTTCATCTGTTTCGGCATTTTTCTCAAGATATTTTGAACCG
>JACQWN010000484.1 GCA_016209245.1 Bacteroidia bacterium | reverse complement strand
ATTACGTATGGAACCTGGATGTATGGCTTAAATAAACTTTATTTGCTTATGGAAAAACAGCATAACCGGGGGCAAGACGGTGCAGGGGCTGTTTGCGTCAAGCTGGATATACCGCCTGGAAAAAGCTATATACACCGGTATCGTTCTTATGATAGTTATTCAATCAAAGATTTATTCACTCAGATTAACGAGGTTAATGAAAAAGTAAGGGAAAAACATCCTGATACATTTAACGACCCTGCTTGGGTGAAGGAAAATCTCCCTTTTGCAGGAGAGCTTTATCTCGGGCATTTGCGTTATGGCACTTTCGGCAAGCAGGGATTGGATTTTGTGCATCCTGTAGTGCGTGAAAATAATTGGAAATCGCGTAATCTCGCCCTTGCCGGAAATTTTAATCTGACAAATGTTGATGAGCTGTTTAATAAGCTGCTGGAGCTGGGGCAACATCCCAAAGCATATTCCGATACTGTAACAATTCTTGAAAAAATCGGCCATTTTCTTGATGAAGAAAATCAATTGTTATTCAGAAAATATAAAAACGAGGGAAAAAGAAATATTGATATTTCATCTTTAATAGAAGAAAAGCTCGATCTGAGGAAAGTTCTTGAAAATGCCAGCGAGGATTGGGACGGAGGTTATGTAATAGCAGGTTTAATCGGGCATGGCGATGCTTTTGTAGTCCGTGATCCATGGGGAATCCGCCCTGTACATTACTATTATGACGATGAAATAGTAATAGTCGCATCAGAACGTCCTGTAATCCAGACTGTCTTGAATGTTCCTGTAAGCAAAGTCAAAGAAATAAAGCCTGGGAATGCTCTTATTGTTAAGAAAAACGGGAATGTCGCCGAGCAACAGGTGAGAGTGCCGCAGGAAAGAAAATCCTGCTCATTTGAAAGAATATATTTTTCAAGAGGCACTGATAAAACTATTCACCATGAACGTATTAAGCTTGGTGAACTGCTTACCCCTGCCGTATTAAAGGCAATTGATTATGACACAAAAAATACAGTATTTTCATTTATTCCAAATACAGCCGAAACAGCCTTTCTTGGGTTAGTTAAAGGTGTAATGGATTATCTTGACGGAGTAAAGAAGGAAAAAATTCTCGCTCTCGGGCAGCCGCTCACAGAAGAAAAGCTCCGTGAAATCCTTTCTATCCGTATTCGTATTGAAAAAATCGCTGTAAAAGACCTGAAGCTACGTACTTTTATAACCGAAGATTCAAGCCGGAATGACCTTGTAGCTCATATCTATGATGTAACTTACGGAGCCGTCAGGGATCATGTTGATAACCTTGTAGTTATTGATGATTCCATTGTCAGGGGAACTACTTTAAAAGAATGTATTATAAGAATATTAGACAGGTTATGTCCAAAGATGATACTGATTGTTTCTTCTGCACCGCAAATCAGATATCCCGATTGCTATGGAATTGATATGGCAAAGCTTGGCGATTTTGCAGCATTTCAGGCAGCTTATGAGTTGCTGAAAGAAACGGGCAGGGAAAATATAATTCACCAGGTTTACAATAAATGTAAAGAACAGCAAAATCTCCCCAAAGAACAAATTGTCAACTATGTTAAAGAAATATATGCCCCTTTTACTGCCGAGCAGATTTCAGAAAAAATAGCGCAGTTGCTTAAGCCAAAAGAAATACAGGCGGAAGTAAAAATAGTATATCAGTCTATTGAAAACCTGCATACCGCATGCCCTCGTCATACAGGCGACTGGTATTTTACCGGTAAGTATCCCACCCCTGGCGGATATAAAGTGGTCAATACTTCTTTTCTAAATTTTATTGAGAAGAAAAATCAAAGGGCGTATTAATCTGTTTAATTCATATTATTTTTTTACTTTTGCAAATAATAATTAATTTTGTAACTACTCAGCATGATTAAAGCATTAAAAAACAAATATTTGCCACAGATTACACAGATTATAATTTATTAGTTTAATAAATTTTCACAAAAAACTACCTTCAGTAATAATAAATCTGTGAAATCTGTGGCTATTAAGACTAGCATAGTGGCTGAGTAGATACTTAATTTTTAATATGGAAAATAACACTTTTAATGAGCGCGGAGCGGCAACGAACCAGGATGAAATTATATGCAAAAATTGCGCAGCCAAATTGGTTTTTGCACCCGGCACAACCAGTCTGAAATGTGAATTCTGCGGTGCATTAAACGAAATAGAAATAAAAAAAGAAGCGATTGAAGAGCTTAATTTCAATGCTTATTTTGAAAAAAAAGAAAAATCGGAAGATACGCAGGAAATAACCACTGTAAAATGCAATGCCTGTGGAGCCACCGTTACGCTTGCTCCTAATGTGGTCTCGGATATATGCGCCTTTTGCGGCAATCCGCTTGTTATTAAGGAAGGAACAAAAAGCACCGTTATTAAGCCAAAATCACTTTTGCCATTTGCTATTGACCAAAAGAAAGCCCTTGAAGCATTCCGCAGGTGGATTAACAAATTATGGTTTGCGCCAACCGCTTTAAAAAAATACGCACAGCAATCGGAAAAACTATCCGGCATATATATTCCTCACTGGACTTATGATACAAGTACTTCAACACAGTATTCAGGTCAGCGTGGTGATGATTACCAGGATACAGAATACTATACTGATGATAAAGGTAACCGGAAATCAAGAACAGTAACAAAAACACGTTGGACAAGTGTAAGCGGGCGTGTTGTCAAATTTTTCAATGATGTAATTGTTGTTGCCAGTAAGTCATTACCAGAAAAATATTTACGCAAACTTGAACCATGGGATTTAGATAAGCTTATTACTTTCGATGAAAAATTTCTTAGCGGGTTTAAGGCGGAAAGCTACCAGGTTGGCCTGAATGATGGATTTGAAACCGCTAAAAAAATAATGGAACCTGATATCCGTAAGCTTATTGAAAAAGATATCGGAGGCGACCACCAGCGTATCAGTTCCATGAATACTTCATACAGCAGCATAACCTTTAAGCATATTTTATTGCCGGTATGGATAAGCGCCTACCGGTTCAAAGAAAAAATATACAGGTTCATGATTAATGCCCGCACAGGTGAAGTACAGGGAGAAAGACCATATAGCATCATTAAGATATTACTTGCCATATTAGCGGGAATAATTATCATCGGAGGTGCGATTTATCTTTATTATTATTTTTTACATGGTAAGTAGTGCTATTTTATATTTATTTTGGATTTTTGGATTAAAATTATTTTTACATTTGCGCTATGGATTTTCATTTTAATTATTTATGACAAAAATATTATTATTTGTTTTTTTTGTTTTTTTTTAAGTTATTTGTTATTCGCAGGATGCTCCTTATATTGCAGGTTTTCGTGCTTCACGGATACTTTCAAGTTATCCGAATAATGAATTTCCTTCAGAGGAATACTGGGTAAATACCGGTATAGAAATTGCCTCAAAATTTGACAGCACTGCTCCTGCGGCAATATGGATTGTAAGTTTATATCAGGATAATGGCATAACACAATTAAATTTTCCATCACCTGATGGAATATATCCTTATATCCAGTTTATCAGTGAAGACCAGAATGAGTCATATCTGACAAGTTTTGACTGTGCGGGATTTTATGTCTGGCTGCAGGTTGAACCGGGTGCGGCAGATATTGACACATTAATAAGCATTGTATTGAATCGTTATATGAATCATCCTTGCGTAAAGGGCTTCGGAATTGATGTTGAGTGGTTAAATGCTCAGGATTACAGCGAAGGACAGCACGTTACTGACTCAATGGCACAACACTGGGAACAATCAGTAAAATCTATAAACTCTGATTATACTTTATTTCTTAAACATTATAGTAAGAATTGGATGCCTTCTGTTTATCGCGGTGAAATTTTATTTGTTGATGATAGTCAGGATTTTCCTTCGTTAAATTCAATGGTAAGTGAATTTTTTGATTGGGGTACATTTTTTTCTTCTAACAAAGTGGCTTTTCAGTATGGCTATCCTATTGATGACCCATGGTGGTCGCAATATGCTGACCCAATGCTGACTATCGGTAATGCTCTGAAAGGAGATATTGAAAATTGTTACGGACTGTTCTGGGTTGATTTTACTATATGCGATGTTTTTCCGGTTAACACCAATATTACCGAATATTCTGATAAAAACGAACCCTTTATTATTTATTCTATCAATCCAAATCCTTTCAGAACATCGGTAACTATTGAACTAGAATTGCTTATGGATATAAATCTTTATGTAAAAATATTTAATATTAAAGGAGAAAAAATAAAAGTGATAGAAGATGACATTAATCACAAAGGAAAATATAATATCACAGTATCTTCAGAAAACATGAAACAAGGAACTTATTATTGTATAATAAGTGCAGGAAATTATGAAAAAAAAATAGAGTTAAGTGTGATAAAATAATAAGTTGTGATGCACTTGTTGATAAAGGCAGTGCATATAACGTAAAAAAGTGGATTTAAAATAAATTTAACCTTATGAGAAAATTAGCAAGTATTCAAAGAGTAAAATCAATAGAGCCTATAGAGGGCGCTGATGCGATTGAAAAAGCCACTGTTCTCGGCTGGCAGCTTGTCGTAAAAAAGGGTGAGTTTAAGCCCGGCGACTTGGGGGTTTATTTGGAAATTGATTCCGTACTCCCTGAAAGACCTGAATTTGAATTTTTACGTGAACGAAAATTCAGGATTAAAACTATCAGGTTGCGAGGGCAGATTTCACAGGGAATATGTTTTCCATTGTCAATTTTGCCTGCCGGGGTTGAAATTGAAGAAGATAAAGATGTTACCGATATTCTTGGAATTAAAAAATATGAACCGCCTCTTCCTGCATGCCTGAGCGGAATTGCCAAAGGAAGATTTCCGTCGTTTATTCCAAAAACTGATGAAACAAGAGTGCAGGTGCTGCAGCCGTTGATTGATAAATATCAGGGTGAGAGATGTTATGTTACCGAAAAAATTGACGGGACAAGCGCAACTTACTATTTAAGAAACGGTGAATTTGGCGTTTGCAGCCGAAATCTTGAGCTTCTCGAGGACTCTGAAAACTCGTTATGGAAATTCGCACGCGAGCAGGATATTGAAAACAAGCTGCGTACCCTTAATAAAAACTATGCCCTGCAAGGTGAAATGGTTGGCGAAAGCATTCAATCCAATAAATTAAAATTAAGAGGTCAGATAGTCTATTTCTTTAACCTGTTTGACATTGACAAATTCGAATATCTGGGTTTTGACGAATTTCAGAATATTGTCAATTCGTTCGGATTAAAGGCAGTTCCTTTAATTGAAACTGATTATAAATTATCGGGCAGCATTGATGAAATTATTAAAAAGGCGACACGAAAATCGCTTATATTACCCGATGTTTGGGCTGAAGGTATAGTAATACGGTTGTTTGAAGAAAAACGCGATTTGACATTCCCCGATCTTGATTTAGTAAACGGAAGAATATCATTTAAAGCGGTTAACCCGGAATTTTTATTAAAATACGGGGAATAATTATAAATATTTTGGTCATTTGTCACCTGTCAACGTTTTGGTATAAAATGCGTTTTAATGCCTTTTATACCTTGTTAGCGAATGTACCTTTATACTTTTTTTTCAACAAGTCCTTAAAAACACCGATAGTTTTTAGTAAATTTTCTTTTTTCAATTTTTTGTAGAATTGTTTTTTATGTATCGGTTTATCAACTTTTCTCTCACCTTCAAGCACAGTCAAGATATGTAAGTCAACGTCAAAATGAGAAAGTAAAGTATGTGTAGAATGACTGCTGAAAATTATTTCTTTATTTGGGCTTGAATAATCTCGGCCTAATTGACTTTCAAGTTGAAGCAACACGCATTTTAAGTTTGGAAAAACCTGTTTGAACAATGTAAAGTCAACTAAAATTCTTTTCATAATTTTATTGTTCCTGAATAACAGTAAAGAATTTCCAAGGGTTTCCAGTTATCTTCTTGAACTTCATCAATAGTATCACGGCTTTCGTACT
>JACQWN010000483.1 GCA_016209245.1 Bacteroidia bacterium | reverse complement strand
CTCATCTATGGTCATATCAGAAGAAGATTCGCTCCGTTATAATCAGATGCGAGGTAAAAATATGACAGGATATTTTAAAGATGGCAACTTATACAGAATTGATGTAACAGGTAATGGTGAAACAGTTTATTATGCAAAGGACGATGATGGTTTTATCGGAGTGAATAAGGCTCTGGGCAGCTATCTCAGAATAATACTTGAGGATAATGAAGTTAGTGAAATCATTTTTAATACTACACCGGAAGGAACAATGTATCCTGTCAATCAGCTTCAGCCGGAGGAATTAAAGTTGAAAGGGTTTATATGGCTGGCAAAATGCAGGCCGGCTAATATGAAAGATATTTTTAATTGATTTGAGAAAAGTTTTTTTCCTGTATTATTCACAAATTTGATTAAAATATATTTCAATAGCCCCGTCCTTCAGGGCGGGGATGTGGAAAAATGCCTTTGCCTTTCCCCTGCAAAATTTGGAAAATTTTTTAAAAAATTTTCCAAATTTTGCAGGGGAGTAGAGTAAAGATTCGCATTCCATATTAAACCCCGCCTTAAAAGACGGGGCTATTGATATATTCAAATTAAAATTTATGAAATAATCAGATTATCAAAATTTATCATAAAAAGATTAATATTTATGCTTATATTAAGTTCATCAAAACTTTTATTCTACAAATTCATTAAGTTTTGCGTGGTCGGAGCAACCGGAATGATTGTTGATTTTGGTATTACCTATCTGTTAAAAGAAAAAGCAAAGCTCAACAAATTTCTGGCAAATTCAGCCGGCTTTACAGCAGCTGCATCAAGCAACTATTTTTTGAACCGTATCTGGACTTTCCACAGCACTAATCCAAAAATCGGTATAGAATATACCAGTTTTTTATTAGTTTCTGTTGTCGGATTAGGAATTAACAATTTTGTTTTATGGATATTGACAAATAAGCTTAAATGGAATTTTTATTTCTCAAAACTGATAGCGATTATAGTGACGACTATATGGAATTTTATTGCAAATTTGTTGATTACGTTTAGTAATATTTAATAGAAATCTGAAGCTGTCAGACACTTTTACTTATATAAAAATTATAAAACCAATCTTTAATTTCATCCCTGACACGCCGGTAAACGGAAAGTATTTCTTCCGGTGTGCCGGATGTCATATACGGGTCTTCAAAACCATGATATAAAAAATGTTTTACCTTTCCTGCGAACACGGGGCATATTTCTTTTGAACTATCGCATACCGTAATAACATAATCGAATGATTCGGATAAAAATTCATTAACATTTCTCGGCTTGTGAGCGCTGATATCAATACCCACCTCTTTCATAACTTTTACTGAATTAGAATTAACAAAATCAGCAGGGAAAGTTCCTGCTGAATAAACTTCCAATTTATTATCAAACGATTTTAAAAAGCCTTCAGCCATGGGGCTACGGCAGGAGTTTCCGGTGCAAAGGATTAGTATTTTCATTTTTTTTATTTGTTATCAGACAAAAGTAAGCAATTAAAACGATTGAGAAAATATCAAAAGAAAAAATAACAGTGATAAATAATTTTCTTCAATAATTATATTTTTTTTATAAAAATTCGTATTTTTGTATTGTAAAAACAATCATTATGTCAATACAGGAACAACAGCAATTGAAAGAAAAAGCTTATAACGAAGCTATGCGTTATATGATGAATGCTAAAGAACAGTTGAAAAAAGCTGAAAAACATAATAATATATACAAAGATGCTAAATATGTCAGAGCATCATGCGGAATCGCATACCTTGGGGTACTGGTTGCTTTAGAAACTTATGCAAGATTAAAAGATATAATTCCGGGTAGAAATGAGAAAAAAGATATTGAATTTTATCAAAGAACAATAACTAAAATTGATAAAAAATTATTAGATGTTCTCAATGCTGCTTATGATATTTTACATAAATGCGGTTATTATGATGGTATCAGGGATGCAAGAGTTATCAGCATAGGTTTCGAACATGCCTACACAATTATCAACAAAATAAAACCTTTCGTATAATATCGAAAAATATGAAAACAAAAAAATTCGCAGTTATTTTAGCAGGGTGCGGGCTCTATGACGGCTCTGAAATCCATGAAGCAACCCTAGCATTGTATTTTATTTCGAAGCATGGCGCCGAGTATGATATTTTCGCTCCTGATATTATGCAGCATCATGTAGTAAATCACATTACAGGCGAGGAAATGAATGAAAAGCGGAAAGTGCTGAATGAAGCGGCAAGAATAGCCAGGGGAAATATCAAACCATTAAAGCAATTTGATGCTGCTCAATACGATGGATTGGTACTGCCCGGCGGATATGGCGCAGCCAAAAATTTGTGCACATATGCTTTCGACGGCATAAATTGCAATGTAAATGAAGAAGTCGCCGATGCAATCCGTAAAATGAAAAATCATAATAAACCTATAGGCGCTTTATGCATTGCACCGGTTATTTTGGCTAAGGTTCTTGGAAATATTGTAGTAACAATTGGAAACGATCCAGCAACTGCCGAAAATATTAAAAAATTCGGCGCAAGGCATAAAGAAACCGGAAATGGTGAAATAGCGGTTGATGAAAAAAATAAGATAGTTACAACTCCGTGCTATATGCTTGATGCGACAATAGCACAAATTGGCGATGGCATTGATGCTTTGATTAAGGCAATGCTTGAACTGATGTAATCATAACAGTCCATTATCAATCCTTAAAATAATATCTTCAATCAGCTTATCTTCACCTTGTGCGTCATATTCCAGCTTTAAATTGGAACCAAACATTCTGGCTACGGTCTGCCACATAAAAGCAGTGAGAGAACCTTTCAATTCTTTTATCAGCTCATAAGAAGTATCACCCGTTTCTCTGTCAATAAGCTTAATCAGCATTAAGCCCTCAGATACGGTTAATTCAGACAGTTCACCCTCAAATTCAGCTCTTAATTCTTTGTCTTTTTTATCAATGAATCTCCGTTTTTCTCTTTCCGAAGTCATTGTAACTATTGCTGCTTCTATTTCATCGAGCTTTGAACCTGCGAGTCTGGCATAAGGTAGAACTTTTCTGATTTTTCTAACCAGCTTTGTATATTTGACAGCTTCTTTTTTATTTTTAAAGGTAAGAGGCGGCACAATTACTACTTCTTCAAACATTATCAAAGGTATAGTATCGCCGTTATAAACAGTAGTATTAACAACCAGCCAATTATCCTGTTGCCCGTAAGTATGTGCAACCAAAATGGTTATTATTATTAATATGAAAAAATGCTTTTTCATAGTGCTTTAAACTGCAGAAGCAACTTTTATACCAACCGATCAATATAATAAAATATAATTATACTGAAAGAAAATGAATTTGCAAAAAAAATATCAACTAATATCTCGAAGCAAATATCCATAAATATCTGATATTACAGACCTCTCCTGGAGAGGTCTGTATGAACAAAATGTAATAATTTAACCCGTGCAAAGTATAAATATGTTTTACAACATTACTTTATACTTCGACTGTTTGAGTTTGCAAAAAAAGGGCAAACTCAAAGGCTCAGTATAACTGAAACTAAACAGCTTTATTCTTGCAAACCTGTTAAGTTTCAGTATATATTTAACATTATTCATATAATTAATATTCCTTGTTTTTAAAGATTTTTCTACAAATTTATGCGGCATTCTATAATTATAAAACATTTTGATATTTAAGTTTTATGAATATTTTTGTATAGTCAGGTTTTTACAAATTTTGACTTTAGTAAAATTATTAATAATTTAAAACAATAAGATATGATTGGAGAAAAAATTACTGTTAGCGATGGGAAGTTAAATGTCCCGGATCATCCGATTATTCCTTTCATTGAAGGAGATGGCACAGGCGCTGATATCTGGAGAGCATCGGTAAGAGTTTTTGATGCTGCTGTAGAAAAAGCCTATAAAGGAAAACGGAAGATAATATGGAAAGAAGTTTATGCAGGAGAAACGTCTTTTAATAAGACTAAAGAATGGTTACCACAGGCGACACTTGACGCATATAAAGAATATCTGGTTGGTATAAAAGGACCATTGACTACCCCCATAGGTGGTGGCCCGAAGATATTGATATAGTTATTTTCCGTGAAAACACTGAAGATATTTATGCCGGTATCGAATGGGAAAATGGCAGTCCTGAAGCAGAAAAGGTTATAAAATTTTTACAGGAAGAAATGGGAGTAAAAAAAATACGGTTTCCGAATACTTCCGGCATTGGAATAAAACCTGTTTCAAGCCAAGGTACCAAACGTCTTGTGAGGGCTGCAATTAAATATGCTTTAAAAGAAAAACGCAGGTCGGTAACTCTTGTTCATAAGGGAAATATCATGAAATTTACCGAAGGAGCTTTCCGTCTTTGGGGCTATGAACTGGTAAAAGATGAATTCAGAAACGAAACAGTAACGGAACGCGAAAGCTGGATAATTGATAATAAAGATAAAAATTCCGCTTTAAGCATAGAGGATAATGCTAAAATGATTGACCCCGGTTATTACATGATGACCCCATCGCAAAAGGAAAGTATATGTAAAGAGGTCGAACAAGCTTTGAAGCTGATGCCTACACATGGTGGCGGTAAATGGAAGCAGAAATTAATGGTCAGAGATACTATTGCTGATATTACTTTACAACAGGTATTAACACGTGGAAAAGAATTTGATGTGGTTGCTACAATGAATTTGAACGGCGATTATCTTTCCGATGCTTTGGCAGCACAGATAGGAGGTATTGGTGTTGCACCTGGAGCGAATATTAATTTCGACACAGGCCATGCAATTTTTGAAGCCACTCATGGTACAGCTCCAAAATATGCTAATCTCGACCAGGTCAATCCGGGCTCTGTCATACTTTCAGGAGCAATGATGTTTAAATATCTCGAGTGGATTGAAGTTAACGATTTAATTTGGAATGGAATAGAACGGACTATCGCTTCCAAAAAAGTTACATACGATTTTCACCGCTTGATGGAAGGCGCTACAAAGCTCAAAACATCAGAATTTGCTGATGAAATAATTAGAAACATGTAATTCATTCATAAAAAAAGGGCTAAAATTTTAGCCCTTTTTTTAGGTTATATCTTGTTCCTGATTAATGCACGGTTTACACGAATGCTTTGACCTTTTAATTCTTTTCCGTTGAGAGCTTTAATGACATCATCAATTTCGCCGTCATTTTTCAGATAAACGAAACCAAAACCTTTTGAGCGGCCACTGTACTCATCGGTGATAATTTTAACCGCCTGAACTGAACCATATTTTGAAAATTCGTGCTTCAGGTCGTCTTCATTAAGACGGTAGGAAATATTACCGACATAAACTGCTTTCAATGACATAACAAAACTTCTCCCTTACAAATATATATATCTTAATAATACCTTTTTCAAAAATTTGATTAAATACACTTATTTGTAAATAAAAGTCAAAAAAATGTACATAATTGGTGAAATATTTTTGATTTCACAATGGTGGAATAATCTCAATTTAAAAATTCAAATCCTAAATATTTATGAAACGGGATAAAATTCCGTATTTTGCAATCGGCTTATTTATAAATTATCCCACCGAAGTACGAACAAAATACGAATATACGAAGTACGAATTCGCAGTTCGTAACTTCGTAACAAATTCGTACTTCGATGGAATAATAAATGCGGAAATTTATCCAGCGTATAGTATAGTAATAAAATTTTTTTTAATTTTACATGGTTAATTTATGTCGGACTAATTAGTGTCTGTCTGTAATGTCAATACACAAATAAATATATCGACACGAATTACACGAATTTACAGGAAAAAAATATTTTTAATTCGTGCAATTCGTGTCATATTCAGAGTTTATGGACAGACACTAATTATTATAAGTATATGGAACAGCAAAATTTACCACAATTACAGGATTGCGATCTTAAGGGAAAGATCGTATTGCTGAGGGTTGATCACAACGTTGTAAAAAAAGGTGTGATAAACGATCCTTACAGGATTGATTCAACCATTGGAACCCTTTTTTATATTTATTCCAAAGGCGGGAAAGCGATATTAATGACCCATTGCGGCCGGCCAAAGGATAAAAAAACGGGGGAAATAAAAGTTGGCAAGGACAGTGATATTAAACCGGTGGTCGAATACCTGAAGAATAAGCTTCATATCATGTTTGTCGTAACCGATATTCCGCAAGCTGAAAAGACTGGATACAGCGAATTGCCTGGTAACATTGGGGATTTGGTTAATGAACTGAGAGACGGGAAAATAGATGGGATTTATCTTCCAAATACACGATGGTTTTCAGGAGAAGAAGCTAAAGGTGAACAAGCCGAGAATTTTGCAAAACAATTGGCCGGTCTTGCAGATATTTATATAAATGATGCTTTCGGTTCATGGCAGGCGCATGTTTCGACATATCATGTTACAAAATATTTACCTTCATATGCCGGATTTCTTATGCAGAAAGAGCTGAATCATTTGGAGCATATTTTCAATCCTCAGAAACCTTTTTTAGCAGTAGTTGCAGGAGCGAAGTTTGACACTAAAATCAAATCGTTGTATGCATTGCTGAAAAGAGCGGATTATCTGGTGCTTGGAGGCGTCATTTACAACGAATATTTATTTGCAAAATATGGAATTGAAATTAAAGGGATTGAACAGGATGACCTTAATTATGCTAAGGAATTTTATGAATTTTCAAAACAATACCCCGGCCGGTTAATCGAGCTTCCATATATTATTGAATCCGATTCAATAGAAGGAAAATTTGAAGGTCAATTCCGCAAACATTATGTGCCGGATTTACGGAATGGCGGGAAATTGAATTTTGTATTGGATGCCGCAGAAGATTCGTTCAAGGAAGGTAACATTGTAAATATCTTCAAAGAAGCCAAAACAATTTTTGTAAATGCAGTGATGGGGCTTACACCTCATTTCAATGAAGGAACAATAGCTCTTGATAAGCTTATTGATACAAATAAAGAGGCGATGAAACTATATGGCGGAGGCGATACTCTGGAAGAAATGAAACGGTTATTGCCTGAATTATATATGAAAGTGCTTGATAATCCGAAGTATTATCTTTTTACCGGCGGCGGAGCAGTATTGAACGCCATTGAAGATGGTACGGCATTTGGGATGGAACCTGTTAAAGCTTTATTAAAATAAGTCATTTTAATTTTTTTATCTCTGTCGCCATTTTTTATATGAGTTTTTATTTCAAATTCCAAGTCGTTGTTCCTTAGAACCCAGACTCAAAATTGTAAAACGAAGGGCATTTAATAATGGATTTTTTCGAACTTTTATCTTTTTCACTTACAATATATACTATTGAAATTTCAAAGCCACCTTTTGCACCGGAAACCGGATATAATCTGGAAAAATTATAGTCATAGCTTAACAGCACCCTGAAATTATTATATAAAAAACCTGCGACTGGTGTAATATCTCCGGAAAGCCGGTACCAAACACCTGTATATAGAGCTTCATTAAGAACTTTAAAAGCAATATTGCTGCCGATAATAATCTCTTTTGCTGTACGCTGCCCGGTCAAAAAAACTGCAGGTTCGACAACAAATTTCTTTCTATAGTCAATAATTGCACCTGCATTAACAATGGCTTTCATTTCCTTGGCATTTCTTGAACCATAAAACGACTCCCTGTGCTTTGCTACATGATTTAAGGCGCCGCCTGCATAACAGTTAATGTTCCTGAATATTAGAGCAGAAAAAATTATTCCGGTGTTCATATCAAAATAAATAAAAGAATCATCTGTATAATTTTCCTCACTGTTAATTACATTGTCAAACATTGTTCCATTCCATTGATTTCCCCATAATAACCTGCTGAACCGGATACTCTTTTGACCCACACCGCCTGAAAATCCCATCGAAAGATAGGTATTCCGGAGCCTGTCAAAAGATTTATGCAGGGCGATACTTAAAATTCCCCTTGTAGCAGATAAGTTTCCATCGCCGGCCCTGTCGTTAAAAATCATTCCTCCGATACCAAACCAATTACCTGTGGCAAGCGCCTTATAATGCCATTTACAGTCGCCGTAAACTACTGCCGTTTCGTAAGGAGTAGTTACACTGCTCCATTGCGTCTTATAATTCAACCCTGCCCTTATCGTTCCATCAAAGGATCCTGTCAGTGCAGGATTCAATGTAAAAGGAGAGGAGTAGAACTGACTGAAATGGATTTCCTGACAAAATGTAGAATGTAAAATATAGAATAAGAAATGTAAAATGAAAAACATTCTACATTTCATACTGAATATTCTATATTTAAAATTGTTTGTACTGTTTTTCATTATTTTTAAATTATTTCTAAATTGTTAACCTGTATTATTCACAAATCAGGTTAGAATATATTTCAATAGCCCCGTCCTTCAGGGCGGGGTTATGGAAAAATGCCGTTGGCCCCCCTGCGAAATTTGGAATGTAGAGACGTTGCATGCAACGTCTCTACATTCCAAATTT
>JACQWN010000243.1 GCA_016209245.1 Bacteroidia bacterium | reverse complement strand
TGTTAATATGGCCTTTACCCCAAGCCGTTGCAATGCAAACATTACAGAGCAAACATTTCCTGCATTATATTTTATTATCACAACTTTCATCGTCATTTTATCTTTTTTTTGCTACAATGTCTTTCTGTCAATGCGTTGGAACGGGAAGGGCAGGAAGGTCTTTGGCAAAATTTGGTCGTAACGTTGGCTTTATGCGTTTTGCCAATGTGCCTGACAGCGAAAGGAAGGAGCGTGTTGGCTTGTCATTTTTAACAGTAATTATATCTTCTTTCGGCACTTTAAAACCAATATTATCTTCATCGGAAACAGCAAGTACTAGATTTTTATCATTGAGCTCTTTTAAAAATATTTCTTCTTCCTGCTTTGTTTTTTCTTCATAAAATTTTTTACAAAGCTGAGAAACAATGAAACTGTAATGCTCTGTGAGCTTATCCTTCCCAATTTTTGTTTCAACTTGTTTCAAATATTTTATTCCAATAATTCTTGCCAAAAAAGGATTCTCAATTAATTCATTTAACCTGCGGGTCAAGTAATCAATATTTATTTCGGCTTTCCCGTTATTTTGTGATGTTTCTTCAATAAATGCAGTTTTGCTTGAATCGTCCAATGTTATGGCGAATGCTTTACGTTCTTTGGTTTCATCGCTTAACAAATTTTCAAGTTTTGTAATAAAATCATCCCCTAATTCCAAATTTGAAAAATCAACCTTTGGCTTTATATCGCATTCATAATTAAACCTGCGTTTAGTTCCGTTGTTATCAGTCATTAACCAAACGGGCAGATAGAACGAATTTTGAAATTTTTCGCTGAAATCTTTTTTGATTTTTACTGTTTTGGTCGAGTTAATACTTTCATTATCCCTGAACTTTAATTTGGTAACCAAATCTTCAAGACCTTCTTTTTTAAAACCCGATGCAACTTTTTCAAGAATTTCCCGTGTATCTCCTTTGGTATAATAAATATAACTCTCATCTAATTCCTTAACTCCTGATTTTTTTGCAAACGGCTGTCTCAATATTCTTCCTATTAATTGGGTGACTCCTGTATTTGAATTTACATTTGGAATAATCCCCAAAATATAGGCAAAGGAACAATCCCAACCTTCCCTTAGCGCTTCTTTTGTAATGATATAGCGAAACGGACAATCCTGAGAAAACAGGTTAACATCCTCTATATCGTTTTGCGAACTTGTTTTTATTGCCACTTCGTCAGGGCTTATTTCCAGAGTAACCAAATAATCTTTAACATCAAAACTGTGAACTCTTCCTCTCCCCCGTTGATCTTTGCCTGTTGCTTCAACCTGTAATAATGCCATAGGACGAATGTAAATACCATTGTCTTTTTGATATTGCCTGGCAATTTCCTCTAATTTATCCCGATGCTCTTTTATTTCTTTTACCATCGCTTTCCAATCATCCTCTTGTTTGCTAATGGGCGGAAGTATGTGCATATCAAGTTTTACCATTTCTTCGTCTTTCAGTTCAAGTCCTGTAATAGTAACCAAAACATTCATATCTGGTTTGTCGGGTGTAGCAGTTAAACCGAGTATCATTTCAGGGTTCAAACTGTCAATGGTTTTTCTTGCATTTTCAGAAAAAACTTTGTGGATTTCATCAATAATTATGAATGGTTTTGCTACACGTATTGCATTACCAAGGCTTGTCATAATAAGCGGTTGCTCGGTTCCAAGCGGAGAAATAAAATCAAGGTTTGGAACTTGTTTCAATAGTTGCTCGTGCAAATCATACCTGTTATCGGCAGGAAAAAAGCTATCATAACCACCGCTATCCTGAAATACTTTTAATGCTTCTTTTCCGTTGGTACGACTGATTGACTGAATCATTACAAATAAAACAACAAGGTTTTCTTCAATATCATTTGTGGTTAAACGCTGACCTTTTTCTAAAACAATGGTGCGATTTCCACTGCATTGGTCTAACAACTGGCGCAATGGATTTCCTTTGTCTCTTATTTTTTGCACTGTTTGACTGTAAATAGTTTCACTCGGAACAATCCAAACCACAAGTCCTGTGCGTCTTTGGGCAAATAAATTCTGATATTCCCGTATGGCTTCAACGGCAAGCAATGTTTTACCGCCACCGGTAGGAACTTTAATTATTATTCGGGGATAGTAATAACCAAGCCCATTCGTGCATCGGTCTTTATATTTGATTTGTAAGTTTTGAAAAGCTGTTTGCACCCAATTCAACGTATGACGCATATTTTCGGGCAAGGCTTGTTTTGCAATGTCAAACGATGTTTTGGTATCTCGGGCAGTTTGTAAAAACTGTTTGAGTGCATTAACAACCTTTATTTGATATTTTTTTAAGTACATATCTGTTTATTGATTGCGTTGAAATAAATTGTAGGGAATACCCACATATTCAATCTGGTTGTCGGTCAGGTATTCCTCATCTAAAAAGCACGACGGAGCATAAACAATCCTTTTTTTACCCGGTTGCTGTTCTTTTATTTTTTCTGCAAGCGTAAGGTTAAGTGCAAGACGGGTAAGCGTTTCGTAATCTTGCTTGTAAACAAGATAAATGGCTTGTTTGCCATATTCACCAACGTAAAACTCTTCTTCGTTTATATTGTCCTCAGCTTCCAAATTTTCGCCCGTGCAAAGGTAATACACGTATTTTGCAAACTGTTGGTAAGTCGGCAATTGACCTTCTAACATAGTTTCTGCATCGAGAGGAATGCCAATGCGATAATACTTAAAACCTGAATCATATCCGTATTTGTCAATAGCTCTTTTTACACGTTCCTTGGTTATATCTTTGCAAATGTTTTTGTTGGGTTCAGATTCTGAAGCTTCTGTCATTTGTACTAAAATAAAAGATAAATTCATTGAATCTTCATAATTTAAATCTAAAACTGAATGAGCAGTTGTTCCAGTTCCGGCATATGAATCTAATACAATAGAATTATCGTCTAAAAAAACAGATGACTTTACCAAATAATTAATTAGTCTATATGGTTTTGAGTAATCAAAAATTCTTTCTTCGCCAAATAATTCTTGTAAGTTTTCATAAGCATCATCGGTAGTTGCTTTGTACTCTCTTCCGTCAAAAAAAGACGGTAATCCTTTGTGGTGTTCTTCATCATAAGCTCTAAAAACACGTGGTTGAAAATTCTTAGTATTAACAACTACTTGAGTTCCCTTTTTAAGTTCATCTTGCAACATTTGTTGAGTCCAAACGAACGGGCCATTAAGCTCAAAATCATTTGTAATAACATTATCTTTAATAATAATTTCGCTTAAAAGTTCAACTGAACTACTACCGTTACCATATTTGCCAGGTTTATAAGTACCATCAGGTAATTTTGTTCTAACAGTATTACCACTAAATTTTAGAGGTTTAATAGAATTTGTTCTTTTTACAATTGGTTGCGATTCTGATTCATCAGGTCTGCCTCCAAAAAGAGGTATTGAATAATCAGCCTTTTTATAAACAACGATATATTCTGTGAGGCTAATCATTTCTTTAGATAAGAAACTCCCTTTTCGTTTTTTGTACCATGTAATTATACCAACTTGCTTATCCTCACCAAAAATTTCATCCATCAAAGAGATTAAACGTGGTAATTCGTTTTCATCAATACAAATGAAAATCGCCCCATCATTACTCATCAAATCTTTTATAATCTTGAGTCTTGGAGTCATCATACAAAGCCATTTATCATGCTTTGTTAAATCATCCTTTCCAACTATTTTACCAAACCAATCGTTTATTAATGGGCTATTTACCTTATCGTTATATGCCCAACCTTCTTCGCCGGTATTATAAGGTGGGTCTATACAAACACATTTTATTCTACCTGAAAACTGGGGTAAAAGTGCTTTCAAGGCAATGAGATTATCCCCCTCAATAATCATATTCCCGTTGGCTTTTTCGGGTTTATAATGCAGTTCGGGTACTTCGTCCAATGTATGAAACGGAACAGCCAAATGGTGGTTCCAGATTATATTTTTTCCTTTGAATTGGAGTGTTGGCATTTTTTTTTAATTTTTAATTTTAGATATCCGCAAATATACCAATTGCCTTGACGGTTTCTTTTATTTCGTCGGCAATTTCTGCTTCAGAAAGATTTTCGGCTAAAGACAAATCAGAGAATTGATCGAACGCGTTTGCTTGCAACCAACGTTTTATTCCGGGTAAAACAATCTCTTTGGCGTCAGTCATGGAAAGCTTATTTTTATCCCAATCAGCATTGATAATCTCTTTTGCTTTCCGGAGTAATGTAACAGGATCCCATCGTTTTTCTTTATTTCTGTTATAATAGTTTAATCCTTCAATCAGTTTTTCTTCAATTCTATCTTTGCTCGAATCTATTAGTTTTTCAATTTCTTTTTCAAGTGGTGTTGTATACAGATTTTGACTCTTGGGTTTACTGCCAACAAGTCTGAGTATTGCGTCATTTACTAATAAATAATTTTCAATTTCGCTTCGCTCCCATATATGGTAACAGACGTCAGAATCTTGTCTGTTTTTTTCACCAATCAATTCATCTCTGTATGGATAATAATCAAGATCGCATACCACAAATAATTTCAAAGAAGATCCATGTCCGCTTAAGGAAAGCATACTGGTCAACTGACTTTTAAGTCTTGACATATCTTGTTTATATGGATTTCCTTTTGCAGGGCATATAGCTAAATGTTTTTCAACTTTTTGCCAGGTGCCTTCCCCCAATACTTTTTTGCCAAAAATTTGTATGAACTTCCAATCATCTATGTCTTCAACAATCAATAATCTCCTGAATACCTGAATTTGTGCAATCTGGATGGTATCAATGGAACCAAGTGATTCAAGTGCATCATAAATTTCATAATTAACCTTCAATCTGTAAGCATTTTCATCACTCAGAAAAATTGTTTGATTTGGCTCTACACGAGTAATAATATCCCTGGAGTGGGTTGCAAATATTACTTGTTTTCCTTCATCTACTAATTTTTTAAGTTCACGTAGTAAACTTGCTTGTAAAGCTCCATGTAAATGGACATCCGGTTCGTCAAGCAAAATTACATTCGGGTTTCGTAAATTAATAAATCCAAAAAGATACACAAACTGCTGAAAACCGCTTCCCGCCATAAAAAGATTGAAATCTTTCTTCTTGCCTTCTTCAAAATAAGAAACATCAATATAACGGTCTACAATTTCATCAAAGCTTATAGTGAGCTTATTAAAAGTAGGTATCGCATTTTGTAAAATATTTTCTAACTTTTGTATTTTCCCTTCTTCTTTTCTCAGATCAAAAAGCAAATTGCGGATTACACTGTTAACTCGTCCTCTGGCCAAGGCATCTTCTATTATAGCCGGAGTACGGCGTTCTTCTTGTGTCAAAAAAGTTGAAAATACCGGCAAATAAGATATTTTGAATTTAGATAAATCTTCAAGCCAATGTTGTTCATTGGACGTCTCAAGTGAAATGGTAAAGCGATTAAAATTTAAATCTATTGTGGCTTTTGCTTTCCGTCCATTATCAAAAGTAATAGTAATACTGATTAAGATGTGTTTTCCGTTGCGCTGTGTTATTCTATCGGCCCATAAATCGGTAGTGTTAGCAACAGGTAAAACAACAAATTCCTCCGGTTGTATTGATCGATTTTTTACTTCATAAATTAGATTTCCGTTGTGCTGTTTTCGGTTCAAACAGTTATGAATAACAAAATCAAACAATGCCATTGACTGTAACAAAGTGGTTTTACCGCTGTTATTCCCGCCAATCAAACAATCAAAAGGAAGAAAATCAATATTTAGATTTACAAATTTTTTAAAATTTTCAATAAGAATACTTTGTATCAGCATATATTTAATTTTAATAAAAATACTGTTGTAAAACTATTGAATTTTTTTATATTTAATTATTTTCTCAGCTACCTTTAATGCTTCAATTCCAAATTCTTCGTCAGCCAATTCATAAATTACTTTCTCACTCAAAAAACCAATAATCAATTCATTTGAATCAGTGTTATAAAGTTTTGCTAATTTTAACACTAATTCTTTAGAAAATTTCCGTTCTCCACGTTCCATCTTGCTTAATATAGCCATGTCAATGTCTATGGCTACAGCGGCTTTTCGTAATGAAAAACCCGATTTTTCTCTCAATTCCCTTAATTTCAGTCCTACTGTTGACATTTTTTGTGTTGACTAATTTTGTCAAAGGTAATACATTTCATATTAATGAACTTAAAAGAATTCAAATTATTTATCAACAGTTTATTATCAGCAGGTGGGTCGGCAAGAAAAGCATATGTGTGGCTGCGAAGGGACGGTTGCAGGGAAGGGCATCCACACTCTTGCTTTGTGCGGTGGCATTTTCCTTTTTCTGTCTTTTAATTGCAGCAAAATTTATTGTCTTTCTGTCGTTGTTTTTTTCGGACATAGAGATTACAATTTTCCTTTTGTACTAGGCAATATCATATTATTAATATCTCTTTTAACCGCCATTTTAACCGCTTTTGCAAAACACTTGAAAATAGCTTCCGCTTTATGATGCTCGTTCTGTCCTTCAGCTCTGACATTGAGGTTGCATTTTGCAGTGTCGCAAAATGATTTGAAAAAATGATAAATCATTTCTGTGGGCAGATCTCCGATTTTTTCACGTTGAAATTGAACATCCCACATTATCCAGCTTCTGCCGCCAAAATCAACTGCAACCCCGGCAAGACAGTCATCCATCGGTAATACGAAACCATAGCGTTCAATGCCTTTCTTTTCGCCAAGTGCAGAATAAAATGCTTCTCCAAGGGCAAGTGCGGTATCTTCAATTGTATGATGTTCATCAACATCCAAATCACCTTTTACATTGACAAACAAATTACATCCCGAATGTACAGGAATTTGTTCAAGTAAATGGTCAAAAAATCTTAAACCTGTTGAAATTTTGAATTTACCGCTTCCGTCTAAATTCAAGTTAATTGAAATATCCGTTTCTTTGGTTTCCCGTTTTATTAGTGATTCTCTATCCTTCGCAGCATTTTGCAAATGCTTAAGATAGCTCAAAATATTTTTCAGATTTTCTTCTGAAAATTGATTTAATAATTTAACTATTTCAGATATTAATTGTTGTTTGGCCATCGAGTATAAATAAGGTAGGGTGTAATATTTGTTTTTCAATTATCGGATAATTGCTTATAAATAATTCCTTTTCGTTTTGATTTCCATTTTCCCCGACATTTCGCATTCCATATGTTAAATTCCACTCCTTTATGTAAGCAAAAGAAAATAAATTCCTAATGTATTCACTATCATCGTATGTTATTAACCAATTATGTTTTACACTCTTTAAAACTTCAGCAAATCTTACATGGTCAAATGTTTTATGTAAATTCCCGTTTTTCCCATATAATGCTGATTTTGTTGCAGAATAATAAGGTGGGTCAAGAAATATGAAAACATTTTGACCGCTACTTTCTATTACTTCCTGATAATCTGCATTTGTTATTTTGGTTTCAGGTAAAACTTTCGATAATTCTTTTATTCGTTCTATGCTTGATATAGTAAATCTTTTATGAAACGCAGCATTTGAAAATCCACCACTTTCGGTCGTTCCGGAAAAGGTTATCCGGTTAAATACGAAAAAAGCTGATGCTTTTTTTAGGTTATCAAATCTATCTATGTTTTTATGTAAATACATAAATAATTCTTTCCCTTCTGCATAATTCTTTTTCCATTCATATATCTGAGATATAAGAAATTCTGTATTTTTCTGGCATTCATGCCAAAAGTGGTACAAATTTGTATATATGTCATTAATCCAAAATTTTTTATGCGAATATTTTTGTTTTAAATAAATGAATAAGGAACCGCCGCCAACAAACGGCTCTCTAAACTCATCGAACTGCGGAACTAATTTCGAAATCAATTCTACTGCTCTGCTTTTACCACCCGGGTATCTTAACGGACTTTTTATCATTCTCCTTGTATTATTATTTCAAAACCATTTTTTTGACTTTCAACTATTAGAGTATTGATTAAGTTTATTTGTTTTGATTTGAAATTATTATCGTCAAAAAATTGTTGCCTTTGTTGTTCTGTAAAATTTATGTTTAAACCACCATTCAAATTGGAAGATGTAAGTTTTAAAATTGGAATAGGTTTAAACTTCTTATTTTCAACGGTTACATTAGTCATGTTACAATAGAGTATCATTTTTAGCAAACCGTCTTTTATGTCGCCTAAATTTGGTATTATCGCATTTTCTGAATGTTTCCCTTCAATTAAATAGAGTGTATCACCCTGAATTGCGACTTCATCTATTGTAAAATAATATAAACCACCAAGGTAATTTTTAATTGTTATTGTGGCTTTGGTTGATGTTGTGAGAACTTCTTTGGGCTGGATTGTCAGTTGTTCACGGTGTTGAGCGTCTTTGGCTTTCTCTCTTGATGTTTCCATAAAGACTTTAACACCATTCTCAAACTGCTTTTGAAATTTATCAATACCGCTATCGCTATGAAATTTCACATTAAGTTTGCTTCCAATCTCTGAGTAGTGGATTTTAACTTTTTCAATTAATGTCGGAATGCACTCTTTTATCTCTTTCAAATTCCAATGAAGCGCTGAACTATAATAACTTCCAATTTCATTTATCTTTGAAATAATATACTTATTATCAAATTGCTGTTTAGTTATTTTATTTTCTCTTTTTTTATTTTTTTCGGCTTTATGATAGTAAGCAAAAATGATATAAACATTTAACAAACTCATTAAAGATACGGTATCCCACTGGATGAAGTCTCTTTCTCCTTTTGCGCCTTCATCTTTGATTATTGGTATAACCGTGATTTTCTTTGATACTGACAAAGTATTATACACTCTTTCATAAGGATAAGAACGCGTTCGTTTTGGTGACACCCACTTTGATATGGCAAAATAATGTTTCTCGCCTTTAATTAAACAATATACTGGTATTGTGTTAATATCAAAGTCATTAAAAGCGATTTCTCGTAAATCGTTTGGTTGTATGATTTCGTACTCTATTCCTTCAATATCAGCAAATATGTTCATTACTCGTTTGAATTTAAATAGCTTTTCTTTTTCTGTTCGATTAAGTCCGTATCAATACATCTATATTTACCTGACTTTCTCACGTGGATTTCAAAAATATCTTCGTTTGTATTATTTTCCAAACCTGCAAAACCTGCTTTTTTGCGAATAGTTTCTTCTAAATCTCGAATTATTTCAAAACCAATACTATGTCTTTTAAGTTTTCGGGCGACTTTCATAGTTGTTCCGCTTCCTAAAAACGGGTCTAATACAATTTCTCCCATATAGGAAAACAATTTTATTATTCTATAAGGCAATTCATCGGGAAATGCAGCAATGTTTTTTTCGAGCGGCGAACCGGGTAAAACATTTGTTATTTCCCAAAGTGTCATATACCATTTATTATCCTGAAATTCTTTTTTGTCAATTTCCGATAATTCTCTTATTTTTTCGGGTATTGAGCTATAATTGAATTTACCTTTTTGAAAGATAATGATGCTTTCTAAAAGATTGTCGGGATAAAAATACATCGGGTATGGATTTTTCAATAAAACACCGCTTCTTTTACTTATACGTAAATAGCCGTCCGGTTTTTTCCAAATTATTCTATCTCTGTATTGAAAACCTGCTTTCTGAAATATTTTAAATGTATCGGCAACAATCGGATATTTAGTTCCATTTACAAGCATATCATCAATATTGACTACTGCAATTCTTCCGTCTTGTAATACACGATATGTTTCATTTGCAAATTTTTCTATTACCCCTAAAAATGTTTCGTAAGTTTTAAAAAAGCCGTCATAATCAAATGGTGCATTAAAGTACGGTGGTGAAGTTACCATTAAATGACATAAGTTGTCAGGCAATTCTTCCATGCTCATACAATTTCCAAATATGACTTTATGTTTGGTTTTCATATTATTCAAATACTTATCTTTCTTCAATTACCGATAACATCTAACATCTAACCTCTAACATATTACTTAATAATCTTCAAATGTCCCGTATAAGGCGGATAATCTCTTTTGTTGAGTTTTATAACATAGTAAAAATCACCGTAATTTAACAATTTCCCATTGCTTGTGCCATCCTATTTGTTATCGTATCCGGTGGCTGAGAATACACGTTTTCCCCAGCGGTCGTATACGGAGACTTCGTAGTCGGGATACAAAATGGTAATTGAGTAGTATTTTTAGTTTGAACTTCGAATTCATCACCCCAAATTTCAGATAAATTTTCGGTACAAATATAATCTTTGTAATACTTTTGAATAAGATCTGCCTCTCTTATATTTTGCAAACGTTCTTTAATACAATTTGCATTATTCGGATCGATTTCAATACCAATTGCGTTGCGTTGCAGTTGGTGTGCCACGACCAATGTCGTGCCTGTACCCGCAAAAGGGTCAAAAATTGTATTGCCTATTTTGGATGAAGTTAAAATTATTCGCAATAATAATGCTAACGGAGTTTGTTGTTTATGAAATCTATCGCCATTTTCGGCTCTGATTGCCTCATTCCCTGCAAAATATCCGGACGTTAGTTCCCTGATATCATCCCAAACATCTGTTACAAAAACTCCATTTTCACGCTGTATTTTGTAGCTCGCTGGTAATTCAGGGTTTATCCGTAAACGGTGAAATGTTTTTACTTTTTCACCTTTGGTTGCATAGACAATTATTTGGAAATGTTTTCCGTATTTATTGGCAACAGGCACTGCTGATGTCTTTTTTTTCCAAATAATTAAATTTTGAAATACCCAACCAGTTTCACGTAATACTTTTAATACAAATTCAGTATTTTTTTCACGCTGCATAAAATAAATAGCACCGCCTTTATTAGTTATTTCATTGGTATATTGGCAAACTTTTTTCATCATTTCCCAATATTCCTGTTCATTCATATTGTCATTATGAAATGCATAATCTTTTTGCTGATTAAAAGGAGGGTCTAAAAAAGTTAAATCAACTTTTTCATGAATAAAGTTCACTTTTATTACATCTATGCAACTTTTATTTATTATTTGGTAATACATAATTTTATTTTTTACAAAATTAGTTTAATTTTTGTAACTATTTAGGTATGGACGTTATTATCCCACCGAAGTACGAAAAAATTACGAACTTACGAATTACGAACATTAAACCTAATGTGATGTTCAATTAGATTGTAAATATTTATCAGTCTGTAAATTCGTAATTCGTATATTCGTAAAAAATTCGTACTTCGATGGGATAATCCGTATGAAATTATATTAACC
>JACQWN010000242.1 GCA_016209245.1 Bacteroidia bacterium | reverse complement strand
AATCAGATACAAGAAAATAATCTGATTGTACTTGGAATTACAAAAAATGGGGAGCTTATTCAATTTTCCGATTTTCAGGCAATCGAAAAATATGTAAATGAAAATAAGTCGCAGGAATACGCTCCTGAAGATAGAGAGTTGCTTGAGAAATTGGAAAAAATGACTTTGCAGGAACGATGGGATTTTTGGCAGCACGAGCTTTCCAGATGCATTAAATGTTATGCTTGCCGTGCCGCATGCCCGATGTGTTATTGCTCGCGATGTACTGTTGATTGCAACCAGCCGCAATGGATCCCTGTCGGAACTCATTCCCTTGGAAATCTTGATTGGCATATTACAAGGGCTATGCATGTAGCAGGTCGTTGCGTTACTTGCAGTCAATGCGGCGAAGCATGTCCATTAGATATTCCTGTTCACTTGCTTAATTTTAAAATTGCCGAAGATATTTACAAGATGTTCGGCTCAAAAGCCGGCTTTACACTCCGGCAGGAAAGCTCTCTCTCGAATTACAATATAAAAGATAAGGAAAATTTTATCATTTGACTGATTATGGAAATTCAAAAAAAATTATTGAAAAACGATTCGTTGGATAAGCTGTTTGCACAGTTGAAATCTGCAGGAAAAATTATTATTGCTCCGGTAAGGAAAGGCGATCAAACATATTTTTGTAGAGTAGAATCTGCTTCGGAAATTGATTTTGATTATATTCAGACCGTTAAATCAGCAAAAGAAATAGTATTTCCACGGATAGAAAAATTGTTTGATTATAAAATTGAACAGGACAGTCAGAAAATTTCTGAAACCGATTTAGAAAAATTTTCTGAAATAGTATTGTTTGGGATTCATCCTTGCGATATTATAGCTTTCAGGGCTTTAAAGACCGTTTTTACATGGGATTATACTGATAACTATTTTATAGCACGGCAAAATAAGCTGACAATTATCGGATTGAGTTGTGCCAAGCACGATGAATATTGCTTTTGTACAACAATGGGTATTGATCCGGGAGAAACTGCAGGCAGCGATATTTTATTTACAAAGCTTTCGACAGGAGATTTTCTGGCAGAAATAGTGACGGAAAAGGGAAAAACAATTGTAGATATTGGAACTGAATTATTTTTACCGGATCCGGTTGTAAACAAACTTGATTATATTACAAAAGTTCCTTTGTTATTTGAAGTCAAAGAACTGTCAAAGAAGTTGGAAAATATGTTTGAAAGCCCTGTATGGGACGAGATGTCATTGCGATGCCTCGGATGCGGAGCTTGTGCTTATGTTTGCCCTGTTTGTTCCTGCTTTGATATACAGGATGAGGGAAAAATATACAGCGGCTGTCGTTACCGATGTTGGGATAGTTGCGGTTTCGGGCAGTTTACATTACATACTTCCGGACATAATCCGCGTGAAGAACAATTTCAGCGGTGGCGACAAAGAATAATGCATAAATTTTTATATCAGCCCGACCGTCAGCAAGTAATGGGATGTGTCGGTTGCGGCAGATGTTCAAGAGCATGTCCGGTTGATATGAATATTTTAGAACATTTATTGTCTTTAACCATTTAACCATTCAGCCATATAACCATTTTTAGTAAAAATGACTTATTATACAAATTTATATATATATTATTTTTCCGGTACTGGAAATGCTTATTCGGCGGCAAAATGGATAAAAGAGAACGGAGAAAAGGAAGGGCTCAACGTTTATATTCAAACTATCGAAAAATTAGAAAATTTTAAGCTCAAACCACCGGAGGGTAAGACACTTTTTGCGTTTACATATCCCACTCATGGATTTGCTGCACCATGGCTTATGCTGAAATTTTTATGGAATTTTCCGCGTATATCCAATTCCGATGTCTTATTTGTTAATACGCAAGCGGGTTCAAAAATATGGAAGTTTTATATTCCCGGAATGTCAGGTTTAGCACAATGGATTTCGATTTTTATATTTTGGTTTAAAGGATATTCTGTAAAAGGGTCCTTACCATTGGATATGCCTCACAGTTGGATTTCTTTCAGTCCGCCGAATCTGCGCCTGTTTTGCAATCAGATGGTTGAGCGGTGCCACCGGATAGTTAACAAGATGTGCGATAAAATTTTTACCGGGAAAAGATATTATCGTTATACAGTATGGACTCACCTTTGGTTTGATATTGCAGTTTCATGGATTACACCTTTATATCTTTTCTGTGGCAGGTTTTTTCTTGCCAAAACATTATTCCCTTCTTATAATTGCAATGGCTGCAAAATTTGTGAAATACATTGTCCTGTCGGCGCCATCGAAATCCGGAACGGTATGCCATATTGGAAATATACATGTGAAAGTTGTATGCGTTGCATGAATATTTGTCCTCAAATGGCGATACAATCGTGGGTAACCAGAATCATGCTATTTTTTTATTTATTGACGGTTGCTGTAATTCAACTGACAAATTGGAATGAATATTTTATTTTTCTGATAGTTTCAATATTATTTTTTCCAATCTATTGGATATTCATAAAAATTTTACATATAAAAATTATAAATATTCTGTTCACTTATACATCTTTTACAAAGCTATGGAATCGCTATATCACGCCTGGCGTGGAGTTGAGTGATTTTAAAAGAAGAAATGAGAAAAATCGGGAATGATGCAATATAAGTAACAGTTCGGGTAATTGATCAATGGGTTGAGCTGCTGGCTTCTGGTTACCGGTGGCTGGTAACCAGCAACAAATAACCAGTAACCAGTAACCAGCAACAAGTAACCAATATAATTAAATAATTGTTAACAATGAGAGACAACATTTACAAACCTTACCTGATGCGTATCGAAAAGATAACATCGGAAGCCCCGGAAGTAAAGACTTTCCAGTTGAAATTTATTAATGAGGATGAAGGCAAGAATTTCAGTTTTAAAGCCGGGCAGTTTGCCGAATATTCGGCGATGGGCGAGGGGGAATGTACATTTTGCATAGCTTCATCCCCAACACGCATGGATTTTATCGAATGTACATTCCGGCGTGCTGGTAAAGTAACTACAGCCCTTATAGGTCTAAATGAAGGTGATATAATCGGTTTTCGTGGCCCTTATGGAAATATATTCCCTATTGATGATTGGAAAGGCAAAAATCTTCTTTTCATTGCAGGCGGCATCGCACTGCCACCAATGCGCTGCGTGATTTGGAACTGCCTTGATTTACGTAATAATTTTAAAGATGTTACAATTGTCTATGGAGCACGAACTGTTGCCGACCTGGTTTATAAGCACGAATTGAAAGAATGGCAGGAACGTACAGATGTAAAACTAATAATTACGGTAGATCCTGGTGGTGAAACACCCGATTGGAAAGGTGAGATTGGTTTTGTGCCTACGGTGCTTGATAAAATCGCTCCATCAAGCGAAAATACAATAGCTATTGTTTGTGGACCCCCGATAATGATAAAATACACTTTTCCGGTTCTGGAAAAATACAAATTCAAAGCTGAGGATATTTTCACTACTCTTGAAAATCGAATGAAATGCGGATTCGGTAAATGCGGAAGATGCAATGTGGGTAAATATTTTGTTTGTAAAGACGGCCCCGTTTTTACTTATGCACAGTTAAAATCGCTCCCGGCTGAGTATTGATGACGTAAATGCAACGCTATCTGTTGTAGTGTCGGGGTGACTTAAAGCAATATCAACTTAATTATCGTTGAAATTACCCGAATCCAGAACAAAACATTGTTGTGGAAGTCACCCCGACACTGATCAATCAAACACCACTTTCCTTACTTCAATACTGTCGCCGTATTTCATCCTCACCAGGTACAGCCCTGTAATTCCCTGTTCGGGCTTAAAGTTTATTACCTTCTCTGTTCCTTTTTGAACGTTACCTTTGAATATACGGGCGCATACCATTCCTGTGCTGTTTATAAGGTCAATCTCTATTTCGTCGGTATAGTCTGTTTTGATTTGAATCGTAAGAACTTTCCGCGCCGGGTTAGGATATACGGCAAATATATCTTTTCTTTCTGCAATTCTTACAGGCACTGTCATTACCAGCGTGGTATCGTAAACCGTATTCCATGCAGTATTGGTCATTACCGGCGCATTGTAGTCAAAAATAATTCCAGCCTTGTTTTCAATAAGCGTGCCGTTTGCGAGGTCTTGTTTCAAACGAACTTTGTATTTGATAAAACCGTGGCTCTCCGGTTCGTTAATATTGCTGTCGGGTAAAATAATGTTGTGAAATTTCCATTCCAGTATGCCTGCTCCGAATATACTGTATGTGCATGGATGGCTTGTAACGCCGAATTCAATAGTCTCAACATTAAGATATTGCGAAAGTGTATCGCGTATAACAACGGAAAACGCCGCGTCGGTTCCGGTGTTTTGGAAATTGACATGGTATTCGAGTTGTGTTCCGTTGGGGATAAACCTGCCGTCGGTTATTCCTTTGGGCTTTACGAGTTTTTCGTTCGGGTCAAAAGATGCAACTACTTCGCCGCAATCAATTTCAACAAATGGGTCTTCATCGTCTTCAGGCATAGCGGTTACAAACCCGAGCGATGGGTTCTGCGAATCGCCGCAAAGCTCAATAACAGCATTGGGATGGCTGTTTCCTGGATGACCGGGGCGCTGGTCTGCTTCAAAACGAATAGTTTGCCCGGTTGCAGGATAACATTTTATCAGACTGTCCCCTGTAATCTGGAATGTTCCTGTATCAAACATGATATTATCGGTATAAACCCTGTATATGCTTATTCCGGACATATCGCCATCCCCTGCTTCACCGGTGTTGTATATAGTAAAACAGACAAGACTGTCGCCGTTACAGAATCCTTCGACTTCAATGCTCGAATGATCCCATAATGAATCAACAGGAAAACATAGCGAATCAGGATAAATATGCGCCTGAACGCAGAGGGTCTGACCAATTTCAGCTTCACAGGATACAGAATCGGTAATATAAAATGAACTGCAATCGCCGACATCTATAGTTCCAATATTGAACCTGTAAATATTCCCGGTTTGTGATGACCATGGCAACGAGCTGCTTAAAGGAATTATTTCCGGCGGGAATGATATTTCTATATATGAATTGGGTGCTTCGGATGTGCCGGTGTTGCAATAATTAACTGCATATTTATTTATAAAACATTTTCTCAAATGAGTTGTAGCTATATTAATCCATAACTGCGGACAATAGGTTAACGCTTTATTGGCAAAATTAATATTGTGAATGACGACACTTGAATCCAACGTTGAAATATTAAAATATTGTGTACAGACCTGATTCCATAAAAGTTTTACATTTTCAGAAATAATAAAATTGCCATGCGGTAAATACATAATATAATTCCCTGCTGTATCTGTATTAGCAAAATACGGTCCAGGGTCAGCTTTAACAATCCAATCTGTTAAGATTGTTTCGTTACTATCTTTGATACAGTTTTGATTACCATCGCTGAATATATTGCCGGTTATTATTGAATTACAATTATCGCAATATTTAATAAGTGCACGATTAGAACTTGTCCCATCTGGTGATACAACTGTACCTAATACATAAGTATTTCCATTGTCGTCTGTTTCAATATCAGAAGGGTAATTAATACCATAACTATTTTTAAACGAAACATCCCATAATTTTTCAGCATTTGCATCACATTTAATTGTATAGATATAGGATTCATCAAGGTCTTGTGATTCATATACTTCGCCACAAGCATAAAAATTACTATTAATATCAGTTTTTATTATATACCATCCGATCGGTATATTTTCACTTATTTCGGTACTTAGAATATTTCCATTAGTATCATATTTAAGAATTACTATTTCGTTGATACTATAACTGCTAATGCCAGCGAGATAAATATTTCCATCGGAATTGAAGTGCAGGGCTTCCGGTTCGTCATCACTATCGTCCTGCCTGTTATAAACAGATGTCCATAATGTATCGCCTGAAGAATTATATTTAATCAAAAGCATGTTGTAGCCGGAATTAAAATAGCTAAATCTACCTGCAACATAAACATTCCCCGTTGAATCAACAGAAATACCGGTAGAAAAATTATTAGTATTAGCTGTTGCATCGGGATGTGTATAAATTGTCGTCCATTGCTGAATTCCTGCCGGGTTATATTTAATAGTTACAAATTCAGTTATCAGGTTATGTTCTTCTAAAGTTGTTATATAACAGTTTTCATTATGGTCAATAGCAATATAGCAGTTATAGCTACCACTGTTCCAATTGGTATAATAATAATTTATCCATTGAAAATCACCACTAGTGTTAAACTTCATTGTAAAAAAGGAAAAATTTACACCTATTAATACACCTGTGATATAAACATTTCCACTGTCACTTACCATTAATTGCAAAGGACGAGGATTTTGACCCACATGATATTCCGTAGCCCATTGTAAAGTATGAAGAGTATCGTATTTTAGCATAAAAATGTTTTTACCTAATGTATCCATAGTAATTCCCATCGCATAAATATAACTATTTTGTACAGTAATCTTATAGGGATAATCATCCATATTTCCGCTACCATTATAAATAATAGACCACAATGTATCACCTTTTGTATTACATTTAATTAACAAAATATCTTTATTTAAAGAGGGACCAACGCAAGAACCTATAATATATATATTGCCAATATTGTCTAAGTCAATATCAGAACCCAAAAACAGACCATTGGGACCATATGTTATCCAATCTGCCTGAATTTGTGCTTTTGCATTATTATTAATTAATATAATTAATAAATAAATTAATATTAGAAAAAATTTTATTTTCATAGCCTATAAAATCAATTTTTCAAAAATTTTACATTTTAATCTTACTATATGATTACAATACATTTTATTAAAGAAACAGAAATAGAAGAGTTCTGCTTTAAAGCAAAAGCAGAACTCTGTGATGAAAAAATTTATTTAATGATCACTAATTTGCGAAATTCCATGAAGTCCGGACTTCTCAGGATGCAATAATAGATGCCGGCATTCAATCCTTTAGAATCAAATTCTATAGTATGTGCTTCATTAGAAGTAAAATATTCATTATATAATGTAGCTACTGTTTGCCCAAGATAATTGGTTATTTCAAGAGTTACTAAAGCCGGTTCCCGGAGAAAAAAGCTGAAGTTTG
Organism: Bacteroidia bacterium; assembly: GCA_016209245.1. Lineage (GTDB taxonomy): Bacteria > Bacteroidota > Bacteroidia > Bacteroidales > BM523 > JACQWN01. Next base: position 13,953 of record JACQWN010000242.1, on the reverse strand, counting down.
TTTTATCGGTAAAAGGATTGGGAAAAATTTGTAAATTGAAGTTTTCGCTATAAATTTCATTAACAGTATTTTGATTTTTAACTTCAATCAAATTTTGTTTTACTAATGTATCGCACCAACCACAAGTATTACAGCTAATTAATGTTACAGAGTAATAACCGGAATCCTGATAAATATGTACGGGTGATGATTCGGAGCTTTGTAAACTACCATCGCCAAAATCCCATAAATAACTTACGGCATTAATGCTTTGATTGCTAAATAGTACAAAAGCATTCGGTAAAATTACAACTGTATCAGAAGCGACAAATGAAGCGACAGGAGTTAATTGAGGTACTGGGTGATAAGGTGTATCAAATAGCAATGTTTCAGCAATTGTGGAACTGTCGGTAACATTGCGTTTAGTGTTGTACATCCAGTAACCGTCATGGGCTATACCTACAATGCTGTCGTATATCCACTGCAGGGTTGTTCCCCTCGCAATGGCATCATTGGTTGAGAAGTTGTAAAAGTTACGGGCTCGTTCATAGCGATCACTACCCTGAACGTCCATGCATGTCCAACCGGGATTAAAATTTACAGTGTCTGCTGTGCCGATTAATACACCATAGTTTTCGTTGTAGTATTGGATAACATGTTCGTTGCATTCGAAAGGCAAATACCATGTTTGTAGTCCCGAACATAGAGAACCAGAAATAATACTATCTCTTGATATACCACAAGGGTAAGGCATTTCAATTCCATTTAAAGAATCAGTACAGAATGTATAAGATGCGGGATTAACAGAGACAGCCATCTTTATTGGAATGGAATCAGGGATGCCTTGGCGAATAAGCATATACCGAGTAACAAACTGACCACCTGCAGAAAAACCAGTTAAATAAACAGGAATATTATTCCGGCTTTCCCTTAATAATACATGTTTATATAATTGCTTAATAACAGGAACATACCAGTAGAAATACCAACAACTGTCGGTTCTAGTATATGCATAAGGCCAATCGCTATGTGTGTCCATAGTAGGTCCTATCAACAAAGCGCCGCGTCTGTCTGCAATATCGGTTAAGTTGGAAATATTTGCCCCGGAACCACCAAGCCCATGTATGTGTAAGAGAATAGGGCTATTTACAAAATTATAATTAGTGGGCTTGTAATAATAAACGTTAAAATTTGCAAAAAAATCTGCGGAATTAAATTCAAGCACTAATATGTTTTTTAAACTATCTTGAGAGTTCCCAAAGGGAATGGATTGCGAAAAACTATTGAAAGTAAATAAAAGCCCGATAACGGACAACAACAAGGACCTTTTCATGTTGCCTCCTTATTTTACGATAACTAACTTAACTACACTGTACACGCCAGCACTTTCAAGTGTTGCGCAATATATGCCGGGTGAAAGTCCGCTGCTATCAAAGAACAAAGTAGATGTATCCATATTTTTGGTCTCGCCATTATATAATTCAGATACAAGAATTCCCAAGGAATTATAAACTCTTATACTTATGTTGCTTTTTATCGGAACAGAGTAAAAAATATTTGTTTTATCAGCAAAAGGATTGGGAAATGCATCAAATACAACAGTAGAGTTAACAATGTTATTAATACTTTTTTCTTCATCATTAACATCGCTCTGATTTGTTTTTTTTAAGGATGGAACAAAACAACTTCCTATACAATCTCCGTGTGCGAGATGGGCTGGTAAAGAACTTAAATTGACTTCAATAGTTTGTGGATTACTTGGATTTCCTGGCGGTATATGACAAATTATTATTTTGTCTTTATTCTTACCTGTAATATAGTTAACTACTTCAATATCCTTTGTAATTGCAGCAATGCAGCCATATCGTTCTATGGTAAGTGTTACCTGCCTGGAGCCTGTGCTGTTAAATGTAATATTAGCAGGGTTCATCTCAGTTGAAGTGCCTGGCATAGCATTGCTTCCAAAATCCCACAAAAAAATGGCATTATCGTCTGTACCTCCGGTATAAGTAAAATCATAAACCAAACCTGTGTTGGTACAGGAGTGTTTATATTCAAAATCTGCAATCGGATATGGATGCTCTCTCAATGTATTTACAGTAGTATTTGTCAGTACCACTTCATTAAAATCAAAATATATCCCTGCCTGGTTAGTGATAGTTGTTCCATCAGCAAGATTTTGTATTGGATATAAGTTAAATGTTACAAACCCGTTGCTGCCTGCAGGATTTGAAGCGCTGTCGGGTAGTTCAATTCCTTCAAAAGAAATAATTAATGCGTTATTAGGAATAATTTCGGTGTGTGTAATTGTATGGCTGCTTGCAAGAATCTGCAGAGTGGTAATGTCAAAATCACTGTTAAAAGCGTCTCTGATTACTATATTATGTGCTGGTCCTGTTCCTGTGTTTTGAAAACGGACTGTGTAAGTGAGCAATTGGTTTTTAGAAATATTGTGGAATGGTCCGCATCCCTTTGGTGCAACTAATTTGTCATTCGGGTCACAAGAACAGTTGTCAAGATACGATTCTGCGTCAGTAGAAACATCAGTTTGGTTACCGCATACTGCGGTAAAATTAGCTGATGATGAAACAACTGGTCCAAGTCCAGGCACATCCACATCAAAGCAAATAGAACAACTCTCACCAGGAATTAGACCATCAGGCGGATGTAATAACGGGATCGACCATTGAAGGCATTGTGGTGATGGTGGAGTACATGCACCGGGATTTCCCAAACCGCAGGGGTCTTGTCCAGTCACCAGATTTGAAAAAGTCATATTAGGATCAAGTATCACTTGCAGTTGCGATTGAGGACCAGTATTAGTTGTGCCAGTGTTGGTAACTACAACGCAATATTCCCATTTATAACCTGGACAAGGAGAAGTTAAATTTTGAAAAATTGGTGGTAGCGTGCAAGGTCCTGGAAATATGGAAGGAATAGAAACAATATCAACTGAAGCATCACATATTACTTCCAGAGGTTGTAAAGGAAAATTGATACCAGAAACGATGGATGCGCTGGTAACGGAAACAGTGTATGTATTGTTTGGTTGGCAGGTCTGTAGGTTCCAGTTATCATTAGAAATAAATGTTTGTGTAATATCGTAGGTTCCTGCATTGAGGCGGAATTCATAATCACCTTCTCTGTTGGTATAAACAAAGTAAGGACCCGGTGTGGCTTGTATCATCCGATTTACAATTGCATTATCAATATCGGGTATATCATAAATACAATTATCATTATCGTCTTTATATACCTTGCCGGTAATATATCCGGGATTTGTTACCGGCAAATCCGGCGTACACGGTTCAACCGGATAAATCGTATTATCATCCTCAAATATTTTAACATACTGATCCGCACCAACTCCCGTAAACACCTGTGTAATCCCCGAAGTGGGCCATACAACTTTCAGCGTATCAATTACCGTCGCATCGCCCAGCCCGAAGTGACACACCAGCCCGCTTACAGCACCGCCGCCACCGCCGCCATACGCAGAATTACCATTTATCTCACGCATTTGCCATATATCCTGCCCGGCGATTTGCGCCTTTACATAAACCCTTGCGCCTATTGCATCCCGATTGGTAATTACTCCTTTGCAAGTAACTTTGAACCAATGATTTCCGTTGCCGTTGTTTGCAAAAAGACTGATATAAAAATAATCGCTTGGGCCGCCATAAGCATTAGGTACGATTAAATCTAAATCGCCGTCATTATCGTAATCGGCCCATGCTGCTCCATACGATTCACGGCCAAAATCCTGTACAATTGTCTCTGTTGTATTCCTTGTAAACGTGCCATCTCCGTTATTGTCGTATAAAAAATTACCGGCGAACATGCTTGTTACGAACAGGTCTAAATCGCCGTCGTTGTCGTAATCGCCAAAGCAATTTCCACCGTTGTCGAAAGTATATGTATTTACTACCGGGCCGTCTAAAACCGCGGTAAACTGGCCATCGCCGTTGTTACTGTATAAATAATCGTTGGTATATTCGCTTTGTACGAATATATCTATATCTAAATCATTATCATAATCAGCAACGGCGCAACTCCACGATACTTTCATTTTCCACCATGTAATTCTTGGATCATTAACTGCTGTATTGTTTACATCGTTCGTAAAAGTGCCATCGCCATTATTGATATATAAATAGCTCCGGTAATTGTACGGTAGCCATGCATTACTCACAAATAAATCCATATCGCCATCGTTATCGAAATCAGCCCAGGCTGCTGCCATATTATTACTTACATCCGTTACTATTGCTTGTCCGACTATTTTTGTAAATGTTCCGTCACCATTATTATGATATAAATCACTTTTTTCGGTGTACCGATTAGCTGTATATAAATCTAAATAACCATCGTTGTCGTAATCAGCCCAACCTGAACCATAAGTTTGCTTTCCATCGTTAACTACAGGATCATCGGTTATTTTTGTAAATGTACCATCGCCGTTGTTACGGTACAAATGATCATTTGCAGATACATTATACGATAAATATGTATTTACCGATAAATAAAGGTCAAGGTCATCATCATTGTCATAATCTATCCAGTGACAATTGTATCCAAGTCTATCTGTTGTAAGTCCACCTGGAATAGCAGTAACACGTGTAAACTCGCCGTTGCAGTTATTTACATACAAAAAGTTTTTACCTAACGGATTTGCGGCAGAGCCAAAACGGGTGGTAACAATTAGGTCAAGGTCGCCGTCGTTGTCGTAATCGCCCCAGCCGGCATCAAAAGTATTAGAGCTATCAGTAACTACAGGCCCGACATTTACTTTTGTAAAGTGTTGTTGAGCAGAAGCTGGTGAAACCATTGCAAAAACGATTATGCTAATCGTAACTGCTTGATATATATATATATATATATATATATCGTTTTAATAAATGTAAAAATTTTGTTTTCATAATTTTTCGGTTTAGGTTTGACATTCATTTGAAAAAAATAGTATTCTACATGTCTTATTACGAATAATATGGAAAAAGGTTACATAAAATCATGAAATTTTTGTTACTATTCACTCCATCGAAGTACGAAAAAATATACGAATTTACGAATTACGTATGGCGCCAACGGCGCCACATTCGTAATTCGTAGGTTCGTAAAAAATTCGTAATTCGGTGGAATAATGAAAATTGACCAAAGTGGTGAATAGTAACAATTTTTTTTCGTATCTTTGCCCGAAACAAAACTCTATGCAAAAACGACAGGTTCCTTATAGCCGCCGTTATTCACCATCCACTCCAACGAGTATAATATTAAAGTTGAATTATCAAAACAATCTTTTCTCCGTTCCTGATAATATCAACAGTTATAGTTTGTCCAACAGAAAGTTTTTTTAACCTGTACATATAGTCATATATATTTGTCACTGGTTTGCCGTCAATAGCTATAATTTTATCACCTTTTTTGATTCCACCAGCTTCAGCTCTCCCACCTTTTTTAACACCATCAACCATTAAGCCGTTTCCATCTTGTTCACCAAAACCAGGAATGATGCCTAGTGTGATTTTCAGACTATGCCTGCCTTCAGCACGAAATTTAGACCCTGCTTCCTGAAAAGTAAGCGGTTTATCCATATTTGCAATACCGGAAACCAGGTCACCTGAAAATGAGATAATTTGTTCTATTCCGTCATAATTAACTTTTTCAGGGTCATCGTTAAAAGTATGGTAATCTTCATGCGGACCTGTAGTCAAGAATAAAACCGGAATATTTTCCGTATAAAATGTTGCATGGTCGGAAGGCCCATAGCCCTCAGGAGAGAATACAAACTTTAAAGATTTTCCGGCTGCAGAAGCATTAAGAATCGAGTCCGCTTGTTTGAAAGTTCCTGTCCCGCCTATAGTCAGAGCATTAGTCTGGCTGTTCATTCTGCCGAGCATATCGAAATTGAACATCGCTTTAATTTGACTGCTCTTTACAGGACTATTTTTGACAAAATGTTTAGAACCAAGCAAGCCCATCTCTTCAGCACCGAAAGCAGCAAATATGATACTTCGATTTGGTTTTGATTTATTGGCTGCAATTTTATAAGCTATTTCAATAATTGCGGCTGTTCCGGAAGCATTGTCATCAGCGCCATTATGAACGGCCAAAGTATCGGGATTTCTTGAACCGGAACCTTTCCCGCCCATTCCAAGATGATCGTAATGAGCTCCCAGCACAATATATTCATTTTTAAATACAGAATCTGCACCTTGAATAATACCTATAATATTCTGAGTTTTTTTGGTCGTTTTAATAATTTCGGTTTTTGCATTTATAAGTGTTCTTAGCTGGAATGAACAAGGTTTATGTTCTTTATTAAGTTTTTCTTCTAATTGTTCAATAGTTATTGAATCGTGCTGTTTAAGTATGATATTTGCCACTTTTCTGGTAATATTGATGACCGGTATTCCGGAACCTGTTGTGATTTTATCAAAAAATAAATTTACAAGCTCATCATCGTTGTTCAATTTGATACCTGTAACGAGTAATAATCCGGCAGCACCTTTATCTTTTGCTACCAATGCTTTGGTTCTTTCATTACTGAATTCAGCAAATTTGCTGTCAGGATTATCAGGTTCAGGATCTCCTCTTAAAGCAATAACCCACTTATCCTTAACCTCAAGGCCATCATAATCAAACCATATAATACTGTCTGTTTTTATATCAAAGCCATAACCGGCGAATACGGCTTCAGCCGTTAATTCCGAATTTTCAGAAAAAGAATATGGTATGAAATCCTGTCCGGGTTTGGCAATAAAAGTATCTATTTCCAGATAATTGTCTTTTCCGAGCTGAACATCCGAGATGATATCAAAATATTGATAACCATTTTCAAACAATAATTTAAGTCCTGTTTTTCTGAAATGTTCTACAATGTAGTCAGCGGCTAGTCTATCGCCCGGTTCCCCGGCTTTTCTGCCTGCTAATGAATCGGATGCAAGGTATGTAATATGACTTTTCAATCTTTCCTGCTGAAAATCCTGAGCAACAGAATAAAGTAGAAAAAATTGAAAAGAAAATAAGAGAACTGTTTTCATAAAGTCCCTTTTAATAAACACCAAATAATCGCCAAGATACTTAAATCCGCCTTTTTTATATAGTTCGATAGCTGTTAGATTGTCTTTATGGACTTCAAGTTTAATTTGCTTTCCTTGTTTTTTAGCAAATTTGAGTGATTCTGCGGCAAGCAGTTTTCCAAGACCCTTTCCCTGGTAATCCGGTCTGACGCAAAAATGGTGGAGGTATATCCGGCGACCGTCGTTGGTGAGCCACGAAGTTCCGATAATTTCATTATTTATGTTCCGCAGGACAATGAGTTTTCCTCCGGTTTTAATGGTTTCATCAATCACCCCGGCATCATCGCCGCGATGAGCGCCGTTTACGCCTGTTGATTCCCATAGTGCGTTGATCTCTTCAAAATCGCCATTAACGTAATCACTGATTTTAAATTTCCGTGAATACATGATATTATCTATTTGACTTCCTTACATATAATTGTCCGGTTTCATATTTAATCACATCAACGTTTTCATCCTTTCCAATATAACCTTCCATGGAGGTTGCGTCATACATTTCACTATCAATGATAATCTTTCCCGATGGTCTAAGCACTGTTGCGGTGATTGCTGTTTTTCCTACTAATAAACCAGGTCCGCTTTCAACACCGATATAACCGTTTTTCTTATCTTGTGTTGTGTTCAGCACAAGGAAGCTTAACTTGCTTTCGGTCAGTAATTTTTTTCCTAAATATATTGAAAGCAGGAATGAAACAAGCATCGAGACAACAACAATACATAACGATTTAAAGGCAATTTCAAAGCTGACGCCTTCGAAATTGAAATTTACATTATTTATCAAACTGAGCGTCAGTCCGGCTACTACAAGGACAATACCTGTGATACCGGTCACTCCGAATCCGGGAATAGCAAATATTTCAATTCCGAGAAGAATCAGACCGGCGACGAAAACTAATATTTCCCAATATTCAGCTAACCCTTCGAGATAAAGAGGAGCAAAGTACAACAGAGCGCCGCAAATAGCTGCAATTAATGGCAATCCGATACCGGGTGATTGAAGCTCAAAATAAATGCCTGCTACAATCAGCATTATAAACAATCCCTGTAACACAGGATTCATAAGATATCCAATGAGCTTATCAAGTACTGTAGGTTTGTATTCTATTATTTTATAGTTTTTAAAACCTGTAATCTGCAATACTTCTGGAATATTTTCCGCTTGTCCTTCGCAAAAGCCGAATTTTATCGCTTCCTCGGCAGTTAACGAAAGCACTTTGCCGCTGTCAATTACTCCTTCTATATAACAATCGGGGTCAACCATCGCTTCTGCAATTTTCGGGTCCCGTTTCCATTTCACTACTGTATCGGTGCCTGTAATTAATGTATCATGCCCGTGTGCTTAGGCAGTCGCTCTCATGATGCTGCGCATATATGCCTGATATTTATCGGGAGCTTGTTCGCCGCTTTGTGTTACAACAGTTGCAGCACCAATGCTTGCTCCTTTTCGCATATAGATTTTTTGGCATGCAATTGAAATAAGCGCTCCGGCCGAAGCGGCATTATTATCTATAAATGCATAAACAGGTATTTTGCAATTAAGTATCCGTGTCCTGATTGAATCGGCTGCATCAACCATACCACCGTAAGTATTTAAATGGATAAGAATTAAATGTACATCAGCTTTTTCAGCTTCATCAAATGCCTGCTGTGTTTTCCTCCATGTACCGGGCATTATGTCTTCCATTATGTCAAAGACGTATATTACGTAATAATCCGTATTCTTATTATTTGAATTATCAAAAGATGTCGCCGATATGAATATTATTAAGTATATTATAGCAGAAATAAATAATAATATGCGATAGTTTTTAGTCATAATAATTTTTCATTCTAAAACAACGGCAAATATACAAATTCGTTGTGAACTTAAAACCTGAAATATTTTTATACTTCGGCATTCAGTTGCTATACATTTGTTGGAACAGGGTGTTGTCATAGCTTTTATTCAAATATTTCTAGGGCACAATGACATCAGGACTACCACCCGATATACGCATATAAGTGAAAAAAATTTGAGATTGATATCGAATCCTTTGGATAATATTCTGTTTGGCCCAAAAAAAAGTTAAAAAAAGCGTTTTACTAAGTGGTGATATATTCAATGAACATATCACTCATAAATAATTTTATCTTGCCCATTTCTCTTTAACTTTTTGTATCATATAAAATAGGGGACATAATCAATATAAGCATGAACATATACAAACGTTGTAGGCAATTTTTTCAAAACAATCTTACAATAACAAAACATTTTTTATGAAAAATAACTAACTTTGGCAAAAATTTAAACAAGATGAAATACTTACTTTTTATTTCATACAGTTCAGGGTTAAAACATAACTGTATTTACAATTCGCTGGATGAAGCAGCCGAAAGCATTGAGCAGTTAATGGAAGAAGAGGGGCTAAATAATGTAACAGAAAATACCCTTTCGATTGCTCAGCTTGCAAAACATTTATCGGACAATGATGATTTCTTTCACCAACTTTCCACCGGAACTTGGTATCATTTACAACTTCACCCAGTTTTTGCAAAACCAAAAGTTAAAGAGAAATGAGCAAGATAAAATTATTTATTCTGACAGGTAAAGAGAGTTGTGACATTTTTCAAAGCAACCAGAAAGATCGTTTTGACGAAATCAAAGACCAAATTATTTTATCTGAATTTCAGAGCGAAATAGACAAAACGGACTTTATACAAAACATTGACGATAAACTTGATAATTTGGAAGATAACTATGACGGTTACTACTTAATTTTGACCGAAGATCAAGTTTCTTACATTATGGATTTTGCACCAAGCAATAAAGAAAATTTCTAAAACAAGACGAAACAAAAATGAACGATACGACACTTACAGAACGAATATCCCTTTCAACTATTTCTATTGACTATTCTTGGTCTTTTGCTGACAAGACCATAAAGGACACTTCATACATTACACACGGCTATTATACTTATCCCGCTAAATTTATTCCGCAACTTGCCTCACGACTGATAAATGAAAATTCCAGAGATGGAGATATTGTTATTGATCCGTTTATGGGAAGTGGAACAACAGTTGTAGAAGCAATCGTCAATAACAGAATAGGAATTGGAACAGACATAAACGAAATTGCTTACTTACTTGCAAAAGTCAAGACAACCCCGATAAAAACAGCAGAACTTCTGCAAGAATATACTAACATAGAACTTAATTTTCGAAATAGATTGAACGGACAATATGATTATTTTCAGAAAAAAGCAGAAAAAATTTTACCACGCAACAAAAGAATTGATTATTGGTTTTTAACTCAACAAAAAGAAAAATTATCTATCATCTTTGCGAGAATTTTAGAAATAAAAAACAATGAAATTAAGGATTTTTTCCTAATTGCCTTCGCTCAAATTCTAAAATCGTGTTCTATCTGGTTACAAAAAAGCGTGAAACCCACACGAGACCAAAACAAAAAAATTTACGACCCGCTTACACTATTCTTAATCCAATCAAAAAAAATGATCAAAAAGCATTTTGAGTTTGATAAAATTCTAAATCCAAAAATCAAGCAGAATATTGACGAATTCCGAATCGTAAAATGTAGCGACTCACGAAATTTGCCTTGTGAAAAAAATAAGGCAACTCTAATAGTAACCAGTCCGCCTTATGTGACTTCTTATGAGTATGCGGACTTACATCAGTTGCCATCTTTGTGGTTAGGATATATGAGTGAGTTAGCAGAGTTTAGAAAAAAATTTATTGGCAGTTGTTACAAAGATAGAGAAAAAATTGATTTACAAAGTTCACTGGCAAACGAAATTGTTTTAAAATTAGGAGAAAACAAAAAGGGGAGAGAAGTAAGAAATTATTTTGCCGATATGCTGGAAACATTTTTAGAAATAAAAAGAGTTTTGAAAAAAGGCGGAAGAGCTTGTATTGTAATAGGTAACACAGAATTTAACGGAGTAAAAATTTTGAACACAGAAGTTTTTCAAGAACAATTTGAAAATATTGGTTTCAAAACTTACGATGTAATTCACAGAGAAATTCCATCTAAAATGTTACCATCAACAAGAGACACGGAAACGGGTCAATTTGTTAAAGTAACAGATAAAAATTTAAAATTGGCTTATCCAACAGAGTATATTTTAATAATGGAAAAATTATGACTATCAAAGATCTTATTGAGTTATACGAAATAAAGAAAAAGCTATTCAGGAAAGATGCCTACCGACATATTTCAAATCTTTTGCGTGAAGCAAAGGCACAGCACAAAAAAAATTTTAACGGAAATGACCACGAACAATCTTGGCGAGCATTCAAGGGAAAAAATCTTGAAAAACTTATAGAGTATATTATCACCGATGAAGTGAGAAGATTGGGACTTGATGTTACGATGTTGATATTATTATTTACAATCCCAAAGATAGTAAAATTGTTGCAGTGCTTTCAAGCAAAGTAACATTACGTGAAAGGATTGCACAAACTGGTTATTGGAAAATTAAACTTTCTTCCGATAAAGTTACGCAACACATCAAAGTTTATTTCATTACGCCCGATGAAGATGGAACTTTGACAGTAAAAAATCCTGCAAAAAAAGGTAGAGCAATTGTTGAAAAAGATTTAGACGGAAGTTATGTTTTGAGCGAAACAGATATTGAAGAAAGTAATAAGGTAAAAATGTTTGTTAAATTTATTGACGATTTACGTAACTTGATACAATGATTTTTCTTTTCGATAGAAAAAAATAAAAAGGAATTAATTCTTGAATCCACGACTCTGTGGGACTTCCCAATACAAAATTATGGAGACAAGTTACACGGCAACAACAAATACAATGGAGTAACCCCTGCTTTTGTGATATGGAATTTAGTGCAACGCTACACAAAAGAAAATGATTTAGTTGTTGACCCTATGTGCGGAAGCGGGACAACAATTGATGTCGCAAAAGAATTAAACAGAAAGGTATTTGGCTACGACTTAAATGTTGTTCGTCCCGATGTAATAAAAAATGACGCAAGAAAAATTCCACTTGACAATAACAGCGTAGATTTTGTTTTCATTGACAGTCCTTACTCTGACAATATAAAATATTCTAACGACAAAAATTGCATTGGAAAAATTTCTTGTGAAAAGACAGAATTCTTTGACGAGTTAGAAAAGGTTGCAAAAGAAATTCACAGAATTTTGAAGCCCGACAAGGTTGTAGCTTGGCTCATTGGCGACCAATGGATAAAAAAGAAATTTACACCAACGGGATTTTTACTTTACCAGCGACTTGAAAAAATTTTTGAGCTAATGGATACTATTTGCGTAACACGACACAACCAAACATCTAACACGGGACTTTGGCACAATAGAGCAAGACGATTTAACTTTTATTTGCGGGGGTTCAAATACTTATTCATAATGCGAAAAAAATGACAAAAGAAAAACTGCCTACAACATGGGGCTTATGTCAGTGCGGTATACGTTACAAATAAACATATTAACATATAATTAGCATTAGTAATAATTGATAAGAAAGTGCATGAAACCCGCACCGAACATAAGCCCCTGCACGTTAATTCCCGCCCTGCAAAAGGCAGTTCCCTGAAAGATGCGGAGAAGTTGAAAAAAGAGAAATGAACGCATAAGCACGTTGCACATTGTATGGTTTATTTCAACAAAAAATCAATAATATTCATCCTGATAATTCCATCTGTATTGGTTTCCGGGAGATTATCCATACTTAATACATATTTCGGGTAATTGTCTTTAATTTTCCTAAGAGCTTTGTATTCTCGTTCAACAGTTTCAGCAGAAGAGAGGAGATAACAAACCTGGAAGTATATTCTGTTTCCCGATTTTTCAGCTATGAAGTCAATTTCATATTCGTCATACTTGCCGATATAGACCTCGTAATCCGATTGCTTCAACTTCAGAAAAACGATATTTTCAAGCAATCCAGGTATGTCCTTCTCTTTATAGCCGGTCAGGAAAGACTTTAACGCTATGTCGCCTAGGTAATATTTATCATATATTTCAAGAAAGCTCTTCCCTTTAATATCATACCGGGATACTTTATGTAAGAGATATACCGATGATAGGTATCCCAAATAATTCATTACCGTCTCAATTCCCGCATTTATGTATTGTGACTTCAGATAAGAATTAATGCTCCGGGCTGAAATTATATGCCCGATATTATCAGCGATAAAACGGGTAATATTTTCAAATAAGCCGACATTCCTGATATTATGTTTTGAAACAATATCTTTTAATACAATAGTATTATAAATTGAACGGATATATTGAAAAATAAGTTCTTCATTATAAGCCAAATGATGAATTACTGGGAAACCGCCGAGTCTTAAAAACCTGTTAAATTCATCCCGGACAGACTCTTTATTCCTGTCGCGGAATACAAGAAATTCATCGAAACCTAAAGTGAACACCTGAAATTCAACGTATCTGCCCGATATCAGCGTAGCCAGTTCCGATGAAAAAAGACGCGAGTTGGATCCGGTGATGTAAATATCATAATTCCCTGAGGAAAAGAGTGAAACAATGGCTTTTTCCCATTCAGCAATTTCTTGTATTTCATCTATAAAAATGTACTTTTCTCCAGAACTCACAGTCGTATAATAATCCTTAACATGATTATCAAGATCTTTATAATTCCGGATAAATTCAAAATCAAGCGATTCTTTATTGATATATAGTATTTGATTTGAGCTTATTCCCACAGCTTTGAGCTTATTGATGATAAGCCGGATCAAATAGCTTTTTCCTCCACGTCTAATCCCTGTAATAACTTTAATTACAGGCGTATTGATGAAATATTCAATTTTATTAGTGTATTTTTGTCGTTCATACAGGACAATTTCCATAGAAATAATACTTTTGTTTGATATAAGGGACAAATATAGGAATTTTT
>JACQWN010000537.1 GCA_016209245.1 Bacteroidia bacterium | reverse complement strand
AGGTACATCATAATTAATTTCGATATTGCTAGTTGTCATAATGTCGCCTATTTTCTCAATGGCAGGGTCAAAACTATAATCCACGCCTGCAGGCGGGAGCGTCTTTACCAATTGTCCCGCCTGGTTATAATAGTTCAATGAATAATGATGATAATTCAGCTTGTATTCTACCTCGACCGAAGCATAAAACGCAGCGATATTAGCTACGTCATAAGTATTCGGGACAACTCTTTCATAAATTATCCTGTAAAAACCGGGTTCAAGATCATTAAATACGGTATAAACCTTATACGAATCGTCTTGTTGGTCAGGGCAAGTAATAATATGTATCTCTACTTTTCCATCTTTTATTGTCCAACCATCGGACAAAGATACATAATATTGTGATGTAGTATTGGAGCTTGAAACATATTTAATGCATGAACAATTATCATGAATATCACATGAGCCAGAATAATTATATGACCCGTGAAGATAAGCGCCATCTGCTATCCATTGTACGGTATTAAAACTAATATTCTCATGTTCAACTTCATCGGTTTTTAAATTGATAATCTTATATGAACCGCCATACGAAAGGTCTAATTTGAGGTAGTCGTTGGCGCCGGCAGGGAGGTGAACATCAACAAAATTTTCGTTAAACCCGATTTTCGATTTTACTGTGAGCGTTCTGTCGGGACTGCCGCTGATACAGGTGGCTAATAATTTTCCGCTTAAATCGTAATAAGCGATTTGTTCCAGCCCCTCGGGCGAGACCGTCACCTGTTTAACGGTATTATAATCCATCTGAAAACTAAGGGTATCATATTCATCGGTGTCGAGTCCGAATGTATCTTTCTTACGGTTTATTTCATAGCCATGGTAGCCGTAAACGCTGTATAATTCGGTTGAAGCCGTAGGTAATGTAAACTTCCATATCTCGTGTCCGCTGCCCAGCCTGTGAGCTTCACCGGCTAAAGAGGTACGTCTGACCGTTCCTGCCTGTGTTTTGCCGTACTCAACCTGCGAATAAGGATAAGCCGTGGCAGGAACAAACGGTTCGGCAGTATTGCCATCGCTATAATATTGTCCTAACGCACAGGTTGAATTAATGGTTTTGGGAGCGGTACCTGATTGCGTATTAAAAACGGCAAAATTGGTTATATAATCCATATCGCTTTGTGTTACCGGGGCCGGAAGCGTAATATATTCAGGCCTTCCGAATTTGTCGTACAAAGTTTCTGTAACCAAGAGCTTGTCGCCTGTCGTGAATAACCGTTTCAGGCTCTGCGTCTCTCTTCCAAAATAATCTCTGTAAGTCCTTGTTTCACCGTTTGCCTGCTGAGTAATTACACTTCCGCTTTTAGCGTAATTATATGTTTTTATATTTGTCCAGTTCTGCTGGTCTGCACTTTTATCGCCCGCTTTAGCATACCTTGCCAAATCGAATTCAACCGTTATCGGCCGTATGGCAAAATTACCCCAGGCGTCGGTTACAGTAACAGCATATACGCCAAAGTCTAATGTATTAACAGTTGATGAAGCAGCTCCCGAGCTCCACCTGTAAATATAAGGCGAAACGCCGCCTGTACTTCTTAAAGCGATGCTGCCCGATTTCGCTTTTGATGTATCAATTGAAATGTTGTACGATACTTCCATGGGCTTTACCGTATAATAGATATCCAGCCGCGGATGAAGCGTACTATCGCTATGGTCTTCCGATGCAAATGCCAATGTACCTTGGGTGGTTTCATCTTGTTTAAGCAAAATCATTCCATGATTTATATATGTCTGGTCAATCCAATTCTGGACAATGGCGGTAATGTCAATCCCCGCTTCAGAAATAGCGATGATATTATTAATACCGATTATGTCATTAGCCGAGGGTTGCGGTTGATTGTTCCAGGTAACGCTATCCTCAAACCATGCTTCTGTTAAAGGCTGTAAAAAGGATGCATGAACACCGCTGCCGGTTATGCCCGATAAAAACATTATTGCACTATCAATAACGGCAAAAGGAGCGATAACCGAAAGGTCGAACTTGAGTGGTACAACTAAAATTATTTATGTTCACGCTGTTTTCCATACTTCCCGCGATCCTCAAATATGGCAGGACAGGATACAA
This sequence comes from Bacteroidia bacterium, assembly GCA_016209245.1. Classification (GTDB taxonomy): domain Bacteria; phylum Bacteroidota; class Bacteroidia; order Bacteroidales; family BM523; genus JACQWN01. Next base: position 2,114 of record JACQWN010000537.1, on the reverse strand, counting down.
GAATAATTTTATTCGTTACTTTTCACAATATCAAAAGAAAATGCAAGGGTTATTGTGTGCCATTACTGACGTGGTGACTTGGGGTCACCACGTCAGTAGCAAATACAAAAGGAGATTGAACCTCAAGAAGTATGATTAATGTCCTTTGTTTCATAATCGGGGTTAAAGCCGCCGTTTTCAAAATCTTCGGAGATATTATAATTTACCGACTTGATTTGCTGATTGTTTGGATTGGTAGCAGTTCCAATACTTGCAAGAATTTCCCCTTCATAGTCATACAGACTTCCACTTGTATATTGTTTTTCGAAACCGGAGAAAGCAAAGCTTCTGTAATTTGTATTATCAACAGACGCTATAATTAATGAATTGTTATTATCCATCTTTGAACAAGAATAGTTATTATTAATATCATACGATTCAATTGGATATGAATAATTAGTATACCTGGTAACTTCACTGATTTTTTTCCAATTAGGATTTGAATTACCCCACAGAAAATAATTGAAATTGTTAAAAGTTCCATCGGAAGCAAGTCCGCCATCCCAAATATACGAAGATTGGATTCTCCAGACAGTATCACCATCCGTAGTTAACGGATCCTGATAACTGCTTCCGTCAAAATAACGATATTTCCATTGATCGTTCCATGTTTCAACCAATGCGTCAATCACCTTCCATGTTGTACCATCCCATATCTTTTGATATTCTGCCGTCGTCTGTAAAAGCATGTTTCTATTGTCGTAATCATCTACTTTCGAACCCATTAAAGGATATTTATTTCGGATACTATTGCTCCTTCTGTATAGAGCCCCATGTTATTAAAATCATTAATATAATTAAAATTGGTGGAACCTATTAACATATCCTCGCCGTTATATGATGTGATACTATTTATTCTTCCAATCTGAGATGTAGAATCACGTATAAGATGGGTGTAACAAACAGGTATAGATGAAATTGAAACCGGAATGCTTCCATGAATAACCATATTACGATCAGGCACTGTAAAGTTGTAAACAGTTTTTGTGTAGTAATTGTTGTAATCGTCAGCGCCTGTATTATCGGATAATTGTCCTTTGAGTACAGTTACAACATTGTATAACACCGGTGTTGATGGGTAGTTATATAACTTGTGTTTATTTGTATTGTAAAAATCATTTGAAGAATGTCTGCAAAATTCAGGCTCAACCGAACACCAGCCCGAACTGGTTCCAATTACATTAGTATTATTAGAATACAGATATAGAGTTTTGTATTCATTATTTAATTCGTCTTTCACGGTTATTTTTTTTACGCGTATATTGCCTCCGTAATGAGTGATGCTATTATCGAGCAGTGTTCCGCTAATTTTGCTATATGTATCTCGCTCATATTCAATATCAATTGTTCCACCGAGCGGGGTAGTGATTTTTTTAAGCGACCATTGCTGTCCGTCAGAAGTTGGCCAATGCCCATTTGTAGCAAGTGTACCATCGCTTTTATACATTCCCCATCCATCCCATTTTTCTAATGAATAATCCGGATTATGAGCAGAATAGAATTTTTTATAGTCAAATCTATAATCCGGTATTAATTTTACATTACCTCTTTCATATATTTCAATTGCATCTAAGGTAAGCTTTCCATATTTGGTATCAATATCTCCATCTGCTGCTACATCGGAAATATCAAATGAATTATAGGTATTTTTACATAGCGGATAATTTACATCATATATGAAATGAATTCTCTTTATTTGGTTTTGATAAAGGAATGTTTGTATTTGACTTGACGTTATATCATGAATATCGTAAACTTCATCATAAGTATCGCTATTTCGTAATTCGCTGTTGTACGATGATGAATTGGAAGCAGAAAATCCAATATTTATTAATCCGATATAATCTTCATTTTTTAATAGATAGATATCATCTAGTCTCAGAGATGATGAAATTGAATTATCTAAAATAGTATTATTAATTGTGTTGATATCATAAGCTCCTTTCCCATCTCTTTTTAAAGATTTTAAAAATAATGCAGTATGGGTTCTTGTCTTTATCGCATTAAGATAATAAGTTTCCTTGGTACCACCTATTCTAGACAATTCGGAAGTTGATTGTGGAGAATAATTCATG
>JACQWN010000536.1 GCA_016209245.1 Bacteroidia bacterium | reverse complement strand
TTTACGTTTATGGTATCACGTAATTTTCCGAGAGGTCAGTTGTTCTGTAATTATTTTGTAATAATTATTTTTCTGCTTATACGATTGTTTAAAGCGACATCGCCGATAACCAAAAAGTAAACACCCGGAGTGAAACTACCGGTGTTCAGATTTATTTCATTTAACCCTTCTTTCAATATATATTGTCGTTGTACAATATTTTGTCCTAAAATGTTATTCATTTTCAGGACAATCTTTGTATCTTGTAACGAACTAATGGTCAGATGAATAATATTATTTGCAATATCAGGACTAATATAAACAATTTCGATATTTGAATTATTATTTTCACTGCAAGATACTGCTATTGCTTCCGAATAAGAATATTTCCCGTCAAAATCGGTTTGCTTGAGGCGGTAATAAGCCCATCCCCCTGCCCCTTCCCAAAGGGAAGGGGAGTTATCAATAAATTCGTAATATTTAATGGTATTGCTGTTACCTGCGCCATTGACGGTACCGATAGAGACGTTGCATGCAATGTCTGTACTTTCCAATTCTATACAGCGTTCAACGGTGAAATAGTCGTTATTGGTTTCGGAGGCGGTGAGCCATTGGAGTTTCACACCCTGCCCTTCTCCATCTGGAGAGGGTAGATTGCAATGGCCGGTGAAGGATAATAATTCTATTGGTAATGGGCTAGGCACGGCATCACCAATAATAAAAGGACTAAAAGAAGAAATGCTTATTTCGGTATATGTATATGGATCCGTGCCCCCGGCTGAACCTGTCAGAGATGAATTGGCAATGGTAGTAAAATCTTGCCATTCAGACCCATTATGATGATATACATTAAGAGTGGTTCTGTCAAAAGTAGAATTTTCATGTGCCAAATTCCATTGAAAAGTAATACTTGCATCAGTTCCAGTTGCAACATCTTCGCTGATAAACCATGTTCTATTAACAAAATCAGAAGTATTGCTTATACCAGGGTCTATTCCTGCTTCAACTCTATATGAAAAATTATCAACTGTTCCGGTATAATTAAATGTAAGCGGGTTATAATCGGTTGTTGCGGGTCCAATAGGAATGTTATGATTTGTAGCTGTAACGCGGTTGTTAAGTATTACTTTTCCTGCGGTTGAATTATTAGTTCCATTTGTAACTATAAAACTGTTTGTCACAGGAACAGCATTCTGATTAATAGTTACAGTATTTTCTAATGTAATATCATAATCGCCTAAAATAAGTTTTCCGTTTGTTAAATATAATTCGCCTTGTAAAGCAGTTTCAGAAGTTGTTAGAGTTGAACTGTAACCTGTAGAATAATAATATTGTTTCATTGTAACATCAGCATCCAGTGTTACAGTATTTGTTGCATTAGTTTTATTAATAATTAAATCCCACATAAGATATAATGTTCCGGGTCCTGGAAAGGTTGTATTAGTAGCCCCCTGAAGTTCTATAGGCACTCTTTGACCATCATTAGTAGTGCTTGCGCTGCCATCTTCATCTCTTCCTATAGTAACAGTTCCATAATTTGTAAAGTTTCCTTTAATAATCCAGTTATGGTCTTTTGTTGTGCTTAATCCCAATCCCGTTGTTAAAACATCAAGAGTGCCGGCATTTTCAAAATCACCGTTAATTGTCAAAGAACGGGCAGAATTATTCTCCCATCTAAAATTTGCACCGCTTGTCATAATAAAATTTTTAACATTAAAAGTGAATCCGCTGTAATATTCAGTATTATCGCCATATTCAATATATACATTATTTGTAGATGTTGGAACTCCTACGGTTGATGCCTGTACCCATATAGAGCCATTCCAGTAATCCCAGCAGTCAGGGTCATCAAAATCCTGATATCCGTCGCCAATAGCAAAACAATTAGTATTACTGCCAACAAAGCTATAATCACAATTTCCTGAAGCACAATCGGCATCACCGGTTAGAATTTTTGTAGTTCCATTACATGTTAAAGCAGTGGCTGAATAATTAAATGCTTTATCATAAGTATAAATTCTGAAATAATAAGTTGTGTTTGTTGTTAAGCCGGTTATTGTGGCATAAGTATTAGTGCCAACATAACCGACAGTTTCACCTGCTGCAACAGTATTTCCTTCTTTATAAATTCCATTAACATTAGGAGCGGTAGTTGGGTCGGATAATCCATAAACAATCAGATAACCGCCACCATCAACTCCTGTTGCCGGGGCAGACCATTGAATATATAATGACTGATATGTTTCTACATCAACAATTGCATTCGTAGGCGGGTCGGGGGCAGTATTATCAACAGAACCATTATAAACACATAAATCATCTAAATCAATATTAGTTGTTAAATCGCCATTTGAATTAAATACAAAATGTCCGTAGGCATCGGGTGCAATATTTCTTGAATGAATAGTTGCTGCTACTTTGGTCCATATACCTCCTGAATTAGGCGCTGAAATATTAACAGCATTACATGAATATGTACCTAAAGTTGTGCTGCCCGTCGGTTGAAGATAAACCTGAAGATTATCGGTATTACCTGCATTTTTATAGTAAAACTGGAAAGTATATTTTGTATTTTGCCCAATATCAGCAGTGGTTGGTGAACGCAAACGCCTGTCGCTTGCACCTGTGCCGAAAGTTGCATAGTATGGACTGCTTCTTCCGCCGGTTGCAGTTACAGTTGCAGTCGTAGGTGTATTGTAAGATGTCCATTGTGTTTTTGAACTTGAAAATGCTGTATTATCATTAGTTAAAGTACCGGCAGTAGTATTATGAAACCCACCATCTAAACCTGAAATAACTCCGCTTGTTTGGGTTGAAGTTGTTATGGGTCCTAATGTGGCAGCAGAAGAATAGTTAAATGCCTTATCAACAGTATAAATCCTAAACCAATAATCCGTGTTGCTGCATAAATTTGATATTGTTGTTGATGTAGCTGTGCCAATATATCCAACTGTAGCTGAGCCAATAGAATTATTAACAGCATATATTCCATTGGTATTTGGCGTAGTAGAAGGGTCGGAAGTTCCGTAAACTACAACATAACCCCCTCCATCAACTCCTGTTCCTGGTTCTGTCCAGGAAAGTGTAATTGATTGATGTGTTACTGTGCCTGCAGTGGGAGATGTTGGCGGGTCGGGGGCGGTTACATCTGCGATAGTACCCTGATAAATACAAATATCATCAATATCAATATTACCTGTTGTAGCGGCTCCAAAACGTAGAACAATATGGTCATAAGCATCTGTATTGGAACTTCCTGTCTCTGATGAACCTGTTACTTTTGTCCAGACACCGGCAGTGTTTGATAATGACGATGATACGTAGTCTGGTGCTGTAGGTAATGTAGCACTTCCATTAGCTTTAAAATATGTTTCAAGAGTATTAGCTGCTGTAGCTTTATAATAGTATTGAACAACATAACTTAGAGGGTCTGCTGCTATTTGGATAGTAGCGCCTGTTGTAGAGGATTGAAAGCGTGTTGCAGCCGTAGCGCCTATTGTCAGATATTTAGGACCCGACCTGCCACTTGTAGCATTATAGGTAGCAGTTCCCGATGTATTATATTTTGTCCACAGTGTTTTCTGGGCTTCAAAAGGAGTGGCATCAACAACAGGGTCTGCCGTCATATCTTCAAAGCCACCTGAAATGCCAGGCACTTCACCAATTACTTGTGTTGTGCCTTGTGCTGATATATAATTTAAATTACCTAAATAAAACGAAAAAAGGACAGAAAGAAGGATGATTAGAGGTTTGTATGTTGTTTTATTTTTCACAATTTTCAAATTTGGAGCAAACATGAAAAAATTAAGGTTTTTTGAGTGTAATCTTTATTTATTTATACGCAATTTCAACAAATATGTTATAACCTGCATTATTCGGTACAAAAGGGTATAGAGGAAATAAGGCATAATGAAACTGGAAAATTTCACGCGCTATATACCTTATACCTTATATCCATATTCCTTTTTTATATTAAAACAAGGTAAATTTCAGCCCCGCAAATGGAGGGGGTAGTTGGTA
>JACQWN010000535.1 GCA_016209245.1 Bacteroidia bacterium | reverse complement strand
TTTGTTAATACACCTCTGTCATATTTCCAAGTCCCTCTCCATTTGTCCTGATTATAGTACTCTTGTGTTCTGCACCATCGGACGCGCACAGTCCCAAGCACCAATTTCCCAAACCGGCCCGCTAAAAGAGCTTCCCGGAGCTTAATTACAGGTACATTAAAACGGTTTTGCTTGATAACAAAAAGCTTGACACCATTTATATTACACTGCTGAATCATATTATCGGCATCCTTCAGTGTTAATGACATAGGTTTTTCTACGATAATATGCTTCTTATATTTGGCTATTCTTGTGGTATGCTCGGCATGCATCCCGCTTGGTGTGAGAATTGATACAACATCAATATCTTCTTGTGCCATCATTTCGCCGATGTCAATATACCAGGGTATATTATATTTTTTCCCTATTTCCTCGGCACGAGATGGAATAATATCACATACTGCACCTAATTGTGCATTTGATATTTTATTATTTCCTAATAAGTCGGCATGCCTATGAGCAATCCTGCCGCAACCGATAAAAGCAAAATTCAATATTTTCATTTTTACGAAAATTTGAAGTGGCAAAAATAATAATTTTTTGTAACTATTTAGGTTATTATTTTATTATAGATTATTCCATCGAAGTACGAATTTGTTACGAACCTACGAATTACGAATCAACCCACTGGCGAATTTTTTCGTAATTCGTAAGTTCGTATTTCGTTCGTACTTCGGTGGGATAATTATTTCTCCACCTAAATAGATACCAATATTCAATCTTTAACAAATTTTGATATTATAACCGTTTTTTCAGTACAAATCTCAATAAAATAAACCCCCGGTTGGTAATTCTTCATATTCAATGTTTTACAAAATAAATTTGAATTTTTTCGTTCCGATATCTCATAAACGGTTCTGCCTGCCACATCCAATATCTTTATATATATATTCAAGGTATTATTCCCTGAAAATTCCAACCCAAGCCAATCATGTACCGGATTTGGATATAGATGCAATTCGTCGTTATTAATTTCGCTGATGCTATTTATGATGGTATAAATGGTGAATTGCTGTTCGACCTCTATTAAACCATCTGTTACAGACAAAATTATTGAATATCCAAGCTCTGAGGTATCTTGTTGTGATGGGGTTCCGGTAAGGAGAGCGGTATTATCGTTATTATCCGTAAAAGTAAGCCATAATGGTACGACGGATGCGCTGAATTGTAGAGAATCGTTATCTCCGTCGGTGGCAGTAATATTATAAGCATATAGTTCATCAATCATTGCAATAGTATCAGGTATCGAGGTGAAAACCGGAGGTATATCAACATGTAAAGTAAATTGCTGGTTAACAACGGGAAACATTCCATCGTCTATTGTAAGCGTCAGATAATAAGAAATGTCGGAGACAACCGGAGTCCCCGAGAGGAACGCAGTATTATCTCCATTATCGGTAAGAGTTAACCATGCGGGCAAAGAAGCTGAAGTGAATGTTACAGTGTCGTCGTCATCATCGCTGGCGGTAATTGAGTAATTATATAACTCTCCGTAAATAGCGATAGTATCCGGTGATGAAGTGAAAACCGGGGCAAGAAAAGGATTAGTCATAGGAACTTTCACATAGAAGCTTTGCTGTGCCGAAAGAGTCCCGTCAGTGACATTTAGCGTAACAGGATAGCCCTGTGGCTGAGTCGCAGGTTGTGTCGGAATACCAGTAAGTAGGGCGGTATTATCGCAATTATCGGTGAAAAAAAGCCAGGATGGCTTTACGGGCGCAGTTATTATCAGACTATCGCCATCAGGGTCAAAGGTTGTAATATCATAAGTGTAAATAGCTCCAATATATGCCATTGTTCCCGGTGTAGAAGTAAACTCGGGAGCAATATCAGATGTTATCACAGAAATAGTAAAGGATTGGAATGCCGTGTCGGTTCCGTTAGTAGCATAAATAATAACATTATGCACCCCAATATCAATGGTTTGCGGTGTGCCTGTTATGCTGGCGGTATCATTCCCGTTATCTGTAAAACTTAGCCATGAGGGGAGTGTGTCGTATCCCATAGTCAATGGTAAATCATTTGGATCTTCAGCCACAGCAAAATAGGAATAAGGAGAAAATTCAATTGCAGAAGTAACAGGAGCGGTGACAAAATACGGTTGAGTAGGAGGTACGCCAAGCCATTTATAGACTCCATCGAAAGCTTCGGAAAGATTAAAGCTGCCCGCCCATCCTACAGTATCATTAAGAAAATTAACCGTAGTATATTGAATTGAATCGTCAAGCATTGTCCATGACATTCCATAATCAAAGCTGTAGTATGAGGCGTTTACGGCGATAGTTTGAGAAATTTTAGCTGCTACAACCATCCCAGGTATTCCGGGAATAGCATCAACATCCGATTTGGAATTATCCATATTATTGTTGATTAACTGCCATGTAGCGCCGCCGTCGGTAGTATATCTCATTGACCAGCTTTCCATTTGTCCTGTTTGCTGGTTATAGACGGCGCCCATCATAACACCATGCTGAGAGTCGTTCATGGAAATATTACTGACATTAGCTTCACCCGTGGTATATACAGTCCATGTAAGGCCTTTATCGTCCGATTTTAAGACTCTGCCCTTGTTAGTTCCAAACCATAATATATCCCCAACGACATCATATACATCTGTCCATCCCATTTCATCGGTCTGGGCATTGGGAATATTTGCGTTTGGAACTGGTACCCAGTTGTTTCCGCCGTCAGTTGTCGAGTACATTTCAAATTCTCCGCTCACAGGGTCGCCCATGCAATAACCATCATTTTCATTAAAAAAATGTACAACATTCGGAAAGCTTGCAGAATTTGAAAAAGAGGCGGATGTCTGATGAACCCATGCCTGGCCGCTGTCTGTTGTAGCATAAATCGCTCCGCCTCCATTTGTATTATATAAAGCGACCCATGCTTTGGCAGGGCTGATAGCGCAGATATTTGACGGAGCCAATTCCGCAGGAGCAGTGATAAATCCGGGCGTCCATGTCAAGCCGCCGTTTGTAGTACGTGTAAAATCACGCGTCATGCTGCCGGATGTCCCATCATAAGCAAGCGCCCATGCAGTCAAAGGGTCGGTTATCGAAATATCAAGGATTCCACGGTATTGCGATTCAAAGCCGGAAGCTTGCCTTTCCCATGCACTTTCAGGCATATCAAACGACCCGACGATAATAAATGCCGTTTTGACTTCAATGTCCGTGTTAATGCTGTCGGATGCATGGAGAGTTACAGTAAAGAACCCTTCACTGGCATATTGTATTCCTGCAGGATTTTGTTCCGTGCTTGTCTGTGGCTCGCCTCCTTCAAAGGTCCATGACCATGAAATGGGCGTTCCTGTGGAAAGGTCGGTAAAATCAACTGTTCCACCAGGCATAATGGAAATATCACTCGCTATAAAATCAGCGGTAATTGTACTTCCTGTCATGGAATCGAGAATTGCCTGAAGTGCAGTATAGGCATTTATTCTGCCGGCTCCTATACTATCCACGAATTGTGCATTTTGTGCGTCAATATTATCACAGGTAGCTTTCATTATTTCCGTCAGTTCATCCGGAGTCAGGTTGGGGTTTACCGATAGCATCAATCCTGCCAATCCTGCTGCAACGGGGCAAGCCATTGATGTTCCCATCATGCAATCATATTTGCCTGTTACGCCATACGTAGCAGCGCCTCCTCCTGTTCCGTTCAACTGGCTGTTAATATCCCCTGCATCGGTATAGGTCGTACTCAATACCTGGAATGAACCAAGCCCAAGCATCCCCGGATTATCCCAACCTCCCGGTGAACAGACATCAATCCATGTTCCGTATTCAGATGACGACGCTTTGGTATCGTCCGAATTAGTCGAGGCAACGGCTATGACATGTTCACAAGCAGCCGGATATCCGATGTAATTAACGGGGAGGTCGGGATTTATCTGCGTCTCCATTCCATCACCATTATTACCGGCAGCGGCAAGCATTACACAACCTTTATTGTAAGCGTAATTGATTGTATTCTGCATTGTCTGGAAGTATTGAGGCGCTCCCCATGACATGCTAATCACATCGGCGCCATTATCTGCCGCCCATACAATCGCTTCAAAAGCCGCTGTCATTCCTTGTCCGTCGCTCGCATCATCGCCGACCTTTATGGCCATGATGCTAATATCAAATCCGATTGATGCGACACCGATGCTATTATTGCTTTCCGCCCCGATAAGGCCTGCAGCATGCGTTCCATGCGACCAAATATATGTCGCCTGCGGCGGATTCGGGTCATTATCGTCGTTCGCCAGGTCTATTGCAACTTTTATTTTATTTACAAGGTCAGGGTGGTCCTTCCATATTGCATTATCAATTATTGCAACAACAACACTTGTATCACCCGTTGAAATATCCCATGCTTGTGAAGCGTGAATTACATCAAGGTGCCATCGTGCATTGGCATCACCCAAAAGCCAATAGTTAAGTTGATTATTTACATAATAATTATCATTTGGCGATAATGATATTCTGAAAATCGGCGCCGGTTCGGCATATTCGATAAACGGCTCCTGTTCAAGCTGTTTTATCATTTCTTCTATCATATAAATGTTGTCGAACTGAACAAGAAAAGTCCGTTGCAATTTGTCATCATCGGCATTATAAAAAGGTTTCCGGATAACACTAATATTATATTTGCTTTTATAAGGTGAAAGAAAAGTAACATTATCTAGTTTTACATTACCATTCTCTGATGGGATATTGTTCTCAACATTATCCTTGAGTTTAAAATAAATTTTACCATCCTGATGCCATCGGTTCACGGTTTGGGAAAATCCTTGAATAATGATTAAGCTCAAAACTACTGCGGCAAGAAAAGCAGTAATACCTTTTGAAAAAGTTGTTGTTTTCATAATAATAATTTTTATGTAGAGACAAAATTATACTGTACGCGGGGTAAATTTCCGCAATTTATTATTCCATCGAAGTACGAATTTGTTACGAAGTTACGAACTACGAATTCGTACTTCGTATGTTCGTATTTTGTTCGTACTTCGGTGGGATAATTGCAATAAATTAGCTGTTTTTAAAATACGGAATTTTATCCCGTTTGATGTATAAGTAACCGTGAACGGTTACCTTATTTTTTTACCCAAGCACCGATAATTGTTTTTATTTGTTCAATTTCCACTTTTAGATTGTCAATTTCCTGTATTTTCAATTCTAATTCAGCATTATTCGTTTTTACTTGTGCATTTTCATTTTTCAATTGTTCAATTTGTCGCTGTTGCTCTTCGAGTATCTTTTGCTGCTCCTGCACCGCTTTAACTAATGGAACAGTAAATTCAGCATAGCGCAAGCCATAATAATCGTTTTCGTTTTTTGGTTTGTCAACACCGCTGAAATCAAAACCAAGTTCATTGGCAGATTTTTCAACTTCCTGAGCAATAAAGCCGGTTAGCAGAATACTTCCTTTTAAAGCCTCGGCTTCTTTTAATCTCATACTGTCGGGAATTTGAGAAAATTCTGCTAATTTATTCATATCTAAGTGATAGGTAACAGATTTAAGTTTCAAAATAAAATCAAGACCTGGAACATCTTCTTTAATGTCCTTTTTAAAGCGTTTATCTGAAAGGGTTGTCCAGCCTACCTGCCCGCCTATACTTGTAACATTAGCGTCTCCCATTCTCACCTGGTTGCTTGCAGTTATATTGGCATTATAACCCAATGCTGTGGAGTTTGAATATGTTGTACCATTATTAAATGCCATCCATCCTAAAGCAGTATTTTTATACCCTGTGGTGTTATTATAAAGTGCATACATTCCATTGGCGGTATTGTCGTACCCTGTTGTGTTAGAATAAAGTGTACTCATTCCGTTTGCAGTATTGTTGTATCCTGTTGTGTTGTTATGAATCGCATTCATTCCGATGGCAGTATGGCCGCCTGATGTGGTGTTGTGATAAAGTGTTTGAAATCCGATAGCAGTATTGTAAAATGCACTTGTGTTGTCATGTCCAGATTGATAACCGATAAATGAATTATAAGTCCCCGTTGTATTATTTAATCCTGCTTCATATCCTATAAATAAGTCAAAATTTGCATTATAAGTATATCCTGCATTTTTACCGATAAAAACATTGAAATCACCTGTTGTATTTGTATATCCGCAACTATCTCCAATAATTACATTGCTATTTCCGGTAGTATTGCTACGTCCTGCTTTGAACCCCATAAATGAATTGTTTGCTCCTGAAGTATTTGACCGTCCGGCTTCGTACCCTAAAAATACATTGTAGTCGGCATTATTAGCATACCCGGCATAATATTCGAGGAACACATTGTTCCCGCCTATAGTATTTATATAACCTGCCCTGTTGCCGACAAACACATTACTTGAACCTTCTGTATTGGACATGCCTGCACAGTATCCCATAAAAGCGTTGTTAGTACCAATAGTATTATATCTGCCGGCATAAAAACCTATAAATGAGTTGTTACTGGCAGTATTGGCATAACCGGCATAGTAGCCTAAAAACACATTATAAGCTCCGCTTACGTTTGAATATCCGGAATTTCTTCCCAGAAAAACATTATTGGAGCCACCTGAATTTATATATCCTGCACTATTACCGACAAACACATTACCTGTACCGGAAGTATTTGAAAAGCCAGACTGGTATCCCATAAATGCGTTACTGGAACCGGTACTATTATTGTAACCACACTGATATCCCAGGAATACATTATAACTTGCATTCGATAAAAAACCGGCATTATATCCCAGGAATACATTATAACTTGCTGTCGTATTTGTAAAGCCGGCATTATCACCGATAAATATATTTTTTATACCTGTTGTATTGTTATAACCTGATCTTGTCCCTTCGAAAACATTTGAATAACCTGTGGTGTTACTATTCCCGCTTTTATTCCCAATGAACACATTGTAATAACCACCGGAGTTTGTAAAACCGGTACTGTCACCAACAAACACATTACTGTAACCTCCAAGGTTGTTGTAGCCTGCACGATAGCCAATAAAGTAATTCTTAACACCAGAAGTGTTATTATATCCGCTCTGATATCCGATAAATGAATTATATTTTCCTGAAGTAATTGACGTACCGGCTTCATGCCCTATAAAATAATTTTGTGGTGTTAGTTGCATGTAGCTGGTATTTTCAGTAGCGCCGATATTTTGGACTCCAAACCCTTTTAGTGTGTCCTCTGTCCAAATTCTTGTACTATCGTTTGTAACTCTTAAATATTCATTGGTCAATCCCTTT
>JACQWN010000534.1:1971-5214 GCA_016209245.1 Bacteroidia bacterium | reverse complement strand
TAAATATAAATTGGAAAATAGAAAATTAAGCCACAGATTACACAGATTTTCACAAATTATTTTTTAATTGAATTTGTTAAATATCTGGTAATCAATCAAATCGGCATGAATAATATATTTATTAACCCCGTGAACGGTTACGAAAAATTTAAAATCCAAATTTTTTGAACAAAATTAGATAATTGAATTAACAAAATTAGATAATTGTGTTTACTAACCCTTGCAGTGTCGGGGATTTGTAAAATTGTATCACTATAATAGCGAATACGTGGTTGCCGAGTGTCTGTGCAGCGGAGACGTATCGAGGCAACCACACAGGCATGCTCACTACAGGTTTAAAATCCGCAATCCGCAATTTTTTAACCCGAAATGATAAGATTTAAAAAATAAGGTGCTAATTTTACACCTTTATTATTTCCCGATGTGGACATTTATTATCAGACTCATTTTACGCAATCGTATTGCGATTATTATTATTATCGGGTTGGTAACGGCATTCATGGCTTGGAGGGCAAAGGATGTACGACTGGCTTACGAATTCGCCCATGTATTACCTGAGACCGACAGCACCAGGATAAACTACAATCAGTTCAGAAAAGAATTCGGCGAAGATGGCGATATGATGTTTGTCGCAGCCGATGACCCCTGTTTATTTAACCTTAAGAATTTTAATGCATGGTATGATATGAACAATGATATTGATACCATTTACGGGGTGGATACTGTAATTTCTATCGCCAGAATATATAATGTCATAAAAATTGATACGCTTAGCAAGCAGTCGGCAGTCGGCAGTCGGCAGTCGGCAGTCGGCAGTCGGCAGTCGGCAGTCGGCAGTCGGCAGTCGGCAGTCGGCAGTCGGCTGAAATTGCGACCTGTCATTACTCAAAAGCCCGAAACACAAGAAGAACTCGACAGTCTCCTCACATTTATTAAGACCCTGAAATTTTACGAAAATTTCCTCTTCAAAGAAAATTCATCAGTTACAGTTATTGGAATAACATTGAACAGGAAAATATTAAATACTAAAAGCCGTCTTGTCGTTGTAAAAGAAGTGAAAGAGATTGTTGATGATTTTTCGAAAAATACCGGCATCAAAGTTTATTATTCCGGGCTTCCTTATATAAGAACTTGTGTCATGCATAAAATACGGGCTGAAGTAACTTTGTTTATTTTTCTTGCCGCTATAGTTCTTGCTGTATTTTTATATATATTTTTCAGATCATTTAAGGCGGTAATTATTTCGTTGCTGGTTGTAGCAATTGTAGTTGTCTGGGTGTACGGATTGATGTCGCTGTTCAATTATGAAATCACTATTTTGACATGCATAATTCCGCCATTGATGATTATTATAGGTATTCCCAATTGTGTTTACCTTTTAAATAAATATCATCATGAATACAAAAATACCGGAAATCAGATAAAGTCGCTTGCTATTGTTATCAGGCGTATCGGCGCCGCTGTTTTTATAAGCAATCTTACTACTACCATTGGTTTTGCAGCTTTCCTGACATCAAGCAGCTCAATATTGGTAGAATTTGGGTTGATCGCCTCGCTCAGCGTAATTAATGTTTTTTTAATTTCTTTATCGCTTATTCCGATATTATCAAGTTTTTTTTCTCCCCCGCAGATTAAGCATATTAAACATCTTGAAAACAAATTCTTTCAGCAAATCTTAAGTGTATTCAGTCAAATTGTTTTTAATTACAAAAAATTTGTTTTTATTGCAGCGGGAGCTATTATTATTTTGTGTCTTATAGGAATAAGCAAGATTCAAATTAAAGGAAGAGTAGTGGACGATTTACCACAGGATGACCCGGTGTATAAAGACCTTAGTTTTTTTGAGAAATCATATCAGGGTGTTATGCCTTTTGAAATAGTGATTGATTCAAAAAAGAAAAATGGAATTTTTACCGATGAAGCCAAAACACTTTATAAGATGAAAAAGCTTCAGAAAGTTTTTAAGCGCGATTCGCTTCTGTCGCGATACTTTTCCCGCCCGTTATGCATTAACGATGCTATTTCTTTCGTTTACCAGACTCATAAAGGAGGGAATCCAAAATTCTATCAGTTACCACCGCCGGCTGAACTAAATCAATTGAAAGTATATGTCGAAAACGATAAGAAAAACAGAATGAATTTTAAATTGTTTATAGACAGTATAAATCAAAAAACCCGTTTCAGCGTTCAGATTGCAAATTTATGGACCCCCGACATTAAAATACTGAGAGATTCTGTAGCCGCAAATACCATCCGTATTTTCAACCCGCAAGACTATAATGTATTAATTACAGGGATGACAATTGTCTATCTCGAAAGCATGAAATTTTTATTGAATAATCTTTACTATAGTATTCTTTTTGCTATTATTATTATTTCATGTATGCTTGGGCTGCTTTTTTTCTCATTCAGAATGACTTTAATACCGATTATCCCCAATCTTATTCCTTTATTTGTTGCAGGAGGAATAATGGGCTTTACGGGTATTCCTTTGAAACCTTCAACTATTCTGATTTTTAGTGTTACTTATGGCATCGCCGTGGATTATTCCATTCAATTTTTAACAAAATATCTGTACGAGCTGAAGAAAAATAACTGGAATATCGAAACGGCTATTTCAATCGCTTTGAAAGAAACGGGCTTGAGCATCATTTATGCTGCAATTATTTTATTTTTTGGTTTCGGCATATTTATTGCTTCGGGCTTTGGCGGCACAAAATATATGGGCATATTAATTTCAATGGCTCTTCTTGCCGGAATGTTTTCAAACCTGTTGCTTTTACCATCCATATTATTGACGTTTGAGAGAAAATCAATATTAAAAATGATGAAAGAGCCATTATTACAAGCACATGGGGATGATGATGATATTAATAAGCCGGAAATATGATAAAATTTATCGTTTACTGGAGTTTACGGGCATTGATTCCACTGACTTTCAGGGCTTACTTTAAGCGTGTTTATTTTGCTAATCATGAAAAAATCCCCCCCAAAAAACCTGTGATATTTGCATGTAATCACCCCAATGCCTTTTTAGATGCTATATTATTTGCTGCGCTGGTAAAACGGGAAATTTTTCCTTTCGCCCGTTCCGATGTTTTTAATACTCCCGTCAAAAGGTATCTTCTGTCGTTTGTAAACCTTAATCCGATATACCGGCTCGAAGAAGGAAAGGAAACCCTTTCGAGAAATGAGGAAACATTTCGTCTTGCTCAAAATGTTTTGGAAAAAAATAAAGCGGTT
>JACQWN010000534.1:0-1893 GCA_016209245.1 Bacteroidia bacterium | reverse complement strand
TGAAGGAATTTGTATTGTTGAAAAACGGTTAAGAAAATTAAAGAAAGGGACTGCCAGAATAGCGTTCAGAGCTTTAGATAAAGGAAAAAATATCGAAGATATATATATTGTTCCGGTTGGAATAAATTATACTGAGCCGACAAAAGTGCGGGAAGAAGTAATGTTTCAGATTGGCGAACCCTTTCAAACGAGTCAGTTCAAGGCGCTTTATTTAAAAAATCCTGCTGTCGCCATTAATGAATTTAATGAAAAGCTGGCTCATGAACTTGAAAAAGTTGTTATAGCTATTCATGACAAAAATAACGAGCAATTAACCGAATGGTTATTTATTATTTACAGGAATGAAACAAAGGAAAAGCCATTACAATGGCGGAATGAATTTGATGCACGATTCAAGATGGAATATGAAATCAGTATGACTATTAATAAATTAGCCAAAGAATCACAGGAAAAAATTAATAATTTAAAAACGACTGTCGGCGATTATTTCGAGCGATTGGAAATAAACAGAATATCCGATAAAAAAATAAAAACAGGCAGCCAAATGATTTTAGGAAAAATTATTATTGTTTTTCTTCTTTTTCCTTTCTCGGCTGTCGGTTTTATTTCTAATTTCATACCTTTTATAATATCGAAGGGAATTACAAACAGAGTTGTAAAAGATATTGTTTTCTATGCATCGGTACTTTGGGGAAGCAGTGTAGCCCTGTATTCAATCTGGTTCATATTGCTTGAAATATTTGCATTGAGCTTTTTCTCATGGTGGGCAGTTCTTGTACCACCGGTTATCCCGGCTTTAGGATATTTATCTTTAATTTTTTATGATATGGCTTTAGATATCCAGGAAGATTTTAATATGCTCAGGGTAATGAAAAAAGCTCCTTTGTTAATAAATAATTTAAAAGTTGCAAGAAACCATATTTTAAGCGAGTTTAATAAGCTTCGTAAGGACGCCCTGATGCCTTTACCCGATTGTTTAAAATGCTGAAATGAGCGCCTCTGGCGCCCATCGCTCTGCATCATTTACCCCGTGCAAAGTATAGCCACTTCCCCTGTACCGGAAGCAATGAACAAGGTGGTCATTAACCATTCCGGCTGCCTGCATAAAAGCATAGCAAATAGTTGTGCCACAAAAAGCAAAACCTCTCTTTTTCATATCTTTGCTCATGGCATCCGATTCCGGAGAACGAGTGGGTAAATCTTTCAGCTTTTTACATTTGTTTATTATTGTTTTTCCACCGGTAAACTGCCAGATATATTTATCGAATGAACCAAATTCTTTCCTGACTTTCAGAAAAGCTTTAGCATTGGTTACTGTGCTTATGATTTTGAGCTTGTTTCTGATAATTCCGGAATCTTGCAGTAACATATTAATTTTCTTTTCATCGTATTTTGCGATTTTTTTCGGGTCGAAATTATCAAAAACTTTCCGGAAATTATTTCTTTTCCTAAGAACGATTTGCCAGCTCAGTCCTGCCTGAAATGCATCCAGAACAAGAAATTCAAAAAGCATATTGTCGTCATGCAAGGGTACGCCCCATTCTTTATCATGATATTCAATCATTAGGGGGTCGTTCTTTGGCCAGTCGCATCTTTTGTTCATGTTCTTTCGTTGATTTTTATATATTTCGACTACGCTCACCACAAGTCTTCAAGCCAACTACAGTTATATACTAAATTATCATGAATTCCGCTTTGGCGGAATACGCAAAGAAGAATAAAAAGATGTGCTACCTTTGCATTTAATTAACACGTTGATGACACATTAGTGCCAACACGCAATGTTTAATTTAAATACCATTAAATATGGAAGCAAAAAATAGCACACCAGCCGACAAAGATATACAATTTTTTTTAGAATTGGATAAGGCGGCCGGCATAGATGTACACAAA
>JACQWN010000533.1 GCA_016209245.1 Bacteroidia bacterium | reverse complement strand
TTTACTTAAAACTACCTGATTTATTCAACGGGAAAAAAGTAGAGATAATTGTTTTGGATACTAAAGACATTACTTCGGAAAACATTGATAATACCGATGATTTTTATAATTCCTATACAGTTAATGACGATTACGAACCCACAGTAGTGAATGAACCCAACGAACTGCAAAAACTTTTGCTTAAAGCGCCGGTCTGGAATGAAGAAAATTTTCAACAATTTAAAGACATACACAAATCTTTTAACCAATGGAAAGTTTAATCCTTGTTGAATATTATTCATTTCCAACGAATTGAAAAATTGAAAATTATAAATATCTAACTAAATGTTTAATAACTTGAAAAATGACATAACCCAGAAAAATATCTAATAAAAAGCGTTAATTTTTATTCTTGTTCCTGAAAACTGGTAATTTTCAACAACTACATGAATAATAAGTGAAACCCTACGTTTTATGATTAAACTTATTGATAGCATAATTAAACCAATTATATATGAGAACAGTTATTGTAAATATTCCTGAAAAAAAAGAGCATTACTTTTTGACCTTAATGAAAAAGAACCGTTTCAAATCAAGGGTCCTGACTGATGAAGAATTGGAGGATGCCGAATTAGCCCGGTGGATTGATGAAGGAATGAAAACCGAAGATATCCCGATTGAAAGAGTTTTTGAATTGCTGAAAAAAAATGGAACTGATAGCTAAAGGTAAATTTTATCGTAATTTGGCAAACCTTAATAACCGAAAATTAATTAAGGCGGTAGATGAAACACTCAAACAGATGCAAAATGCAAAAGATATTTTGCAAATACCAAATCTGGTAAAAATGAAAAAATTTGAGGTGCATTACAGAATAAAAGTTGCCAAAGATTACAGGATAGGTGCAATTATCAGAGGCAACAAAGTATGGTTGTCCTGTTTTGGTCATAGAAGTAACTTTTATAAAAGATTCCCTTAAAAAAATTCAGAAAAGCTATATAATAAATCTAAAATCTAAAATAATTATTCTTAAAATATTTTGTATATTTACGTCAAATTAAACTTTAAAAAATGTAAAAACTTAAAATATCTAATACAAAGCGTTTAGCTTTTATTCTTGCTCTGAAAATTGAGAAATTTCAATTGTTACAAGAATAACAAGTGCAACGCCGGAAACGGCGTGGGCTTACTTGTTTGTAACAAGGGTATCTCAGTACCCCAGAGCAGATAAGGTTACAGCACCACGCTTTTTTTATTAATAACCCGCCATATTTGGGGTTGATAGGGCAATTAAAATTAACTTTTTTATGAAAAAATTAACTTTTTGCATTTTGACTTATGCAATTTGCATTTTGCATTTTGCATTCTTCCTCACGGGCATGGGCTTTGCCCAAACCGCCGGCGACCTTGATTCTACCTTCGGTACTAACGGTATTGTTACCACTGATTTTAGCAGTAGTAATGATCAGGGAAATTCAGTAGCATTGCAAACAGATGGAAAAATACTTGTTTGTGGTGGGGCTGGATTAGGAACTAATTTTTTATTAGCCAGGTATAATCCTGACGGTACACTTGATAATACCTTTGATTATGATGGAAAAGTCATAACTCCAATAGGTGAAAATGCAATACACTTAGCAATACAGCCCGATGGCAAGATATTAGTATGCGGTGACACAGACCCATATCAAGCGAGTGATTGGGTTATAGTTCGGTATAATATTAATGGCGGAGTTGACAGTACATTCGGTATTAATGGTATAGTTATAACTGATTTTAATGGATGCTGGGATGGCACATTTGCTGGAATTTTTGTATTGTCAGATGGTAAAATTATTGTTGGCGGTATTATTGAAAATTGCGGTAATACTGACTTTGGCTTAGTAAGGTATAATTCTGATGGAACGCTTGACATTACTTTTGGAACTAATGGAAAAGTTACAACTGCAATTAGTGATCAAAATGACAATGCATACGCAATGACAATGCAAGCAGACGGGAAAATTATTATGGCAGGAAATTCAGCCCCATCCAATACAGATATTGAATTAGTAAGATATAATCCTGATGGAACACTGGATACTACTTTTAATGGCACAGGCAAAGTTACTACTGATATTTCTGGCGGAAACGACTATGGTGACGGAGTCGCAGTACAAACAGACGGTAAAATTATTATCGGAGGTTATTTGGATAATGGAACAAATTATGATTTTGTTTTAGCCAGGTATAATACAGATGGCACTCTTGATAATACTTTTAATTCTGACGGTAAAGTTATTATTGATTTTAATAATACAAATGAATATTGTGAAGATTTAATAATACAGCCAGACGGGAAAATAATTACTGTTGGTAGTTTTCATAATGGAAGCAATTATGATATACTCATAGTACGTTTTAACGCCGACGGAACACTTGATAGTATTTTTGGCACTAATGGAAAAGTAGTTCTTCCTTTAGGGAGCGGTGATGATAGAGGATGTGCGGCTACTTTGCAATCAGACGGTAAAATTATAGTCGCAGGCGCTTCTTATAATGGCACAAATAATGATTTTGCTGTTGTGAGATTAATTAATACTATTTGCAACAACGAAGTAACTTTAATAAACGAAAACTTTGAATCCTACTCTGCAAATACATTCCCTTCTGCAGGCGGGTGGGTTTTGCAGTATAACGGTGCGGGAAATAGTTATCAGGTAGTGGTAGATTCTGTTGCATATACAGGGACAAAAAGTATGCAGGTAAAGGGGCAAGTAGGTTGGTGTGCTGAAATGTACATCCCATTATCTCAAACACCTGACATAATTTATTTTGAAGCATATGCAATGACCACAAATATTTCAGGTGGATTAGCTTTTTTAAATCATTCAGAGGGGACTTGGGGAACAACTTATGCGGGTTTAGGATTTGCCAATGATAGTATTCTTGCAGGTGGTGGTAGTTTGCCCGATTATTATCTTTATAAAGCCAACAGCAATGAGTGGTATAAATTAAAATTAAAATATGATGTAATAAATGAACAAGTTACTGTTTGGATTAATGATACTTTGCGAGGTGAAAATTTACAATGCGATTTTTCTGCTAATGGATATATAGAATTTGGTATTCTGGAATGTAATGGTGCATTTTTTTACATTGACAACATCCGCGTATGGTATGAACAAACCTCGGTAACCGCAAGCGAAGATACAATATGTGCAGGTAGTAGCACAACATTAACCGCCAGCGGTGGTGTTTCGTATTTATGGAGCACAAGTGAAACAACTGCCTCTATTACAGTAAATCCTTCCACAACAACTACTTATACTGTTGCTATTACTACTTCGGAGGGGTGTAATTATACGGATAGTGTTACAATAACAGCAAATACATGTTCCTGCCTCGTTGCCTACTACCCCTTTAACGGCAATGCCAACGACGAAAGCGGAAATGGAAATGACGGCACTGTAAACGGTGCAACGCTTACTACTGACAGATTTGGAAATGCGAATAGTGCGTATAGTTTTGATGGGGGCAGTGATTATATAACAATTCCGGATACAACAATATTGAATATTACCGGGAACATTACAATAGAATCCTGGATATATCAGACAGAATTTACAGGAGTACAATCATATTCAATTGTATGTAAAGGCGAAACTAGTGTTGACAGAATTTATTATTTATATACAAACGCGAGTACGAACCATGCATACTTAATTCTTGAAAACACGGTGGATACTGAGTATTCTGTGGAATCCGTAAATCAAGTTCCTTTAAATACTTGGACACATTTAGTCGGAGTTTTAGAAAATGGAATAATGAAAATTTATATTAATGGTGTGTTAGAAAACACCAATAATTTTTCAGGTTCATTGAAAACTAATAATACAGATCTTTATATAGGATATTATTATTATACTGCATTAGACCATTCTTATTTTTCAGGAATCCTCGACGACATCCGCATTTACAACTGTGCTTTAAGTGATGCGGAAATTGACTCGCTGTATCATGAAGGCGGGTGGGGTTTTGAAACTCAACAATACGGTTGGAACCATTGGTATTACGATTATCAGGGAACAAGTTATAATCCCAATGCGTCTTCTAATCAATATTCTCCGCTTACTTCAACCATTATTGAACAATGGAATAATCCAAGTTCAGGATATATGCTAACAGGAGATGTTAATGGTGATGGAAAATTAGAAGTTTTTATCTTCACATTGGTAGGAGATAGTGTTATTAGATTATTGAATAATAATGGAATTGAATTATGGCATAGAAATGTAGAAACAGATGCAGGAATATCCGGAGGAAAAACAGGTGGAGCGGATTTAACAGATATGACAGGAGATGGCTATCCTGAAATTCTTGTTGGCGTTTATAGTGGAAGTAGTGGAAGTAATATGCCTTCAAAAGTTTTAGTTTATGATTCTACCGGAACCGTTATAAAAACGATTAATATTCCTAACAACTGGCAACTCGTTGGAGTAAGAGGCGTCGATTTAGGAACTGACGGAAAAAAGATTGTTGTTCAATATTATGCTGGATTTCC
Organism: Bacteroidia bacterium; assembly: GCA_016209245.1. Classification (GTDB taxonomy): domain Bacteria; phylum Bacteroidota; class Bacteroidia; order Bacteroidales; family BM523; genus JACQWN01. Next base: position 1,236 of record JACQWN010000533.1, on the reverse strand, counting down.
AGGAACACCCCGTAGAATAGCAGTTTATGATTATATAACCGCTACACTTAATTGGGAATATGATTTTCCCTTAACAGGGGGTTGGTATTTACCAATAGATGATATTAATAATAATGATACTTTAGATATTGTAACGAGTGGGTTTGCACCATCCAATGGAACAAGTGCTAATGGATATACCGATGGCAATACTTATGTAATAGGATTAAGTGGTACAGGAACAAATTTATGGGGAAATGGAAATACTCAGGTAGGAGGTAAAGGGTCTTCTTCTTTAGCTATTTCAGATTTGGATAATAATGGAAATAAAGAAATTGTATCAGTATTTGATGTATGGTCTGCAAATGATAAAGTGCTAATATTAACTGATTCAGGAACTATAATTTATAATTATGACCTTCCTGCTAGTAGTTGTGGATTTTGTGGAATTGCAGATATTATTGGAACAACAGATAAAGAAATATTAGTAGGATGTACTAATGGAAATATTTATATGTTTGATGATACTCTTAATTTATTAGATCAGGTAAATATCGGTTCATCTTATACATATCATAATGCATTGAATGATATAAATGGTGATGGAAACATAGAAATAATTACAAGGAGTGGAACAGATTTAAAAATACTTGATATAAATCTTGATATATTATGGAGTAAAACTCTGCCTGCAAATATAAATTGGATAATAGTTTCAGATATTATATCAGGTGGCTCTCCTGAAATTTTGGTTTCTTCAGATAAAATCTATTGTTTTAGACTTGATACCTGTAATATCAGTGTATTAATTACTTCAAGCACAAATGTGAGTTGCAATGGGGGAAGTGATGGCTCTGCCACTGCTACTGCCTTAGGCGGGGTTTTACCTTATACTTATTCATGGAATACTACGCCACCACAAACCACAGCAACAGCTATAGTGCTTTCTGCCGGAACATATATTGTTACTGTTACTGACTCTGCCGGATGCCAATCTATTGATTCGGTTGAAATAACCGAACCTGAGCAGCTTATCGTCACCCTTGGCGCCGATATCGCTATTTGCTCCGGCAATACCGCGACCCTAACGGCAACGGTATCCGGCGGCACATCCCCGTACAATTATCTTTGGAATACGGGATGTACAGACATGCTGTGGCATGTCTCTACCGGTGGCACGTTCGGGCTGACGGTGACAGATGCCAACGGCTGCACTGCCTCCGACGACATCATCCTGAACCTGCTTCCGCTGCCACA
>JACQWN010000532.1 GCA_016209245.1 Bacteroidia bacterium | reverse complement strand
TTAAAGAATGGATGTCGCATATAAATCCTATAACAGGCGAACATTTTGAACAGGTTGATGATATCCTGATAATTGGACTGAGAATTTAAAATTTAATATCTATTTAGGTCAATGTTATTTCATACGTATATTATCCCAACGAAGTACGAATTTATTACGAACTTACGAATTACGAATTTGCCAACCACGAACCCTTTCGTAATTCGTAAATTCGTATTTTTTTTCGTACTTCGGTGGAATAATAACGTTTATACCTAAATAATTACAAAATTTATTTATTATGACTCCACGCATATTATTTACAACAGGAATTATATGCCTGATGTTTTGTTATCATTACTGTCAGGCACAATGGTCAATCCTAAGCTCCGGGACTACCCAAGAACTTTTCTGTGTCTTTTTTATTTCCCCTGATACCGGATTTGTCGCAGGGTTCAATGGAACTATCCTTAAAACAACCGATGGCGGTCAAAGCTGGGTATCTCAAAATTCAACGACCACCGAATCACTTTTCGGGATTTATTTTACCTCCGTCAATACCGGTTATATTGCCGGCTCTGGCGGAGTAGTGTTGAAAACAGTCAACGGAGGAACAACATGGACCAAACAGGTTATTTCTCCACTCGATACTTACTTTTCAATTTTCTTTACTTCTGCTTCTACCGGTTTTATGGCAGGAGGCGACGGTGGGGGCGAGATTTTTCAGAAAACCACAAACAGCGGAACTAACTGGACCGGTATATCCACAGGTACGACTCCTTATCTGTATAATATTTGCTTCCCTTCTTCAACCACAGGTTTTGCAAGCGGTATGAACGGAAAGCTGTTTAAAACCGTCAATACAGGCGCAAGCTGGACTGTGCTCACTTCAGGAACTACTTATAATCTTTTCGGAATATTTTGCACAAGTTCGTCAACCTGTTATACCTGCGGTGAGAACGGACTTATTAAAAAAACTATTAACAGCGGAAGTTCATGGTCAACACTTACATCAGGTACTACCGAAGGACTTGAGTCCATTTCTTTCATCAACGATTCAACCGGATTTATTGTAGGATGGAACGGTAAAATAATTAAAACCATCAACAGCGGGGCAAGTTGGTCTCCCCAGGCAGCAGGAACCGATGCTATTCTTGAAGCAGTCCATTTCCCCGATGAAAATACCGGCTATACTGTCGGAAGCAGCGGCACTATTCTGAAATATTCCTATCCAACAAATGTCATTGAAAAACAAGAGAAACTTTTGGTTTCGGTTTTTCCTAATCCGACAGCCGGAACAACAATCATTTTAACCACCGGGAAATTACATAAAGCCCAACTGTTCATTTGCAACCTTTCTGGAAAAACAGTTTATCAGCAATCCGGTATTTCCGGAAATAGTATATCAATTACTACAGATATTCTTCCAAGTAAAGGATTTTATTTTTTCAGAATCGTTTGTGGTTCCGATTCTGTATGCGGGAAGCTGATTGTTGAATAAATTGTTCAGTGTTTATTATATTTGCAATAATTCTTAAGCAGTCATGCAACCTTTTATCATATATTTGTGTCTTTATTTATAATATGTTTACATTTACTTTTTAACAGGAGGTATTTATGAAAAATTTATTTACATTTTTGATTTCAGTTGTTATAATTTGTTCAATAAACGGTCAGAATGACTGGACAAATTTTGACACACAAAACTCCGGTATCGCCAGCGATACAGTGACTGATATTGTAGTTGCACCGGATAATACTGTATGGATTGGTACAGTAAATGGCGTAACCCATACTAATGAATCGGATACCTGGCTCGGATACAACAGCAATACTTCCGATATTATCAGCAATACTGTCAATGCGATGGTTATGGATAATACCGGAACTATCTGGATTGCGACGCAGGATGGTTTAAGTCAATTTTGCACTGGTTCCGGTTCATGGACCGGCTATGATACAAACAGCATAACTGTAGCGCCGATACCCGATAATGCCGTAAATGACGTTATTGTTGATAATAATGGAAATATCTGGATTGCAACTGCCAACGGCGGCCTTGCCATGCAAAGCGGAAATTTCTGGACAGTCTATAATACTGCCGGATTAGTTACGACTCCTATTCCTGATAATAATATTAATGCTATTGCTGTTGATACCAATAATAATATTTATATGGCCACTCAAAATTCAGGAATAGCTATTATGTATGGAAGTAATGTTGTTCACAATTTTAATACAGAAAATTCAACAATACCGGGAAATACTGTTAATGCAATCTATCCTGCCGGTGATGGCAACATATGGCTCGGAACCAATAATGGATTAGCTATGTCAAACGCCACAGGCAATATGATGGTACTTGATACTTTAAATTCAGAATTACCCGACAATTGTATTACTGCTATTTTCCCGGATCTAAACGGAAATATATGGCTCGGCACGGCTAACGGATTAGTAGAATTAGACCAGCAATTCAATGCTATTATTTATAATACTTCTAATTCCAATATCCCGGGCGATTATATTACGACAATTTGCATCAATCAAAATACACTGTTAAAAGCCACTAATGGCGATGTCTGGGTTGGTACATACAACGGAGCAGGCTATATTAACGAGAATCCCCTTGCCATAAAAAAACATTTTATTAAAAATAACCATTTATATATTTATCCGAATCCGACTGACGGCATTATTAATTTGTGCTATAAGCATAATAGAGCTGCATTAATTGAAATCATTGATTTTACAGGTAAAACAGTATTAAAAAAGACGGTTTCAACCGTAATCGCTTCTGTTGATTTATCCCGTTTA
>JACQWN010000531.1 GCA_016209245.1 Bacteroidia bacterium | reverse complement strand
AATTTATGGCGAAGCACAAAAAAAGTGATTAATAAGCTGATGAGTGTGACAATTACGATAATGGGAATATAAGTAGAAGAAAACAAGTTCGAAAATTTATGGCTGATTTCGGGATTATCGGTAATAAATTGCATAACCTGAGTGAACTGGGTAAACAAGACAATGCACAACAGGAGCAAAAGTGTAAGAACATCAACAGCTCTTTCGGCAATTACGGTGCCGAACGATTGTGTAAAGGGTATTTTTTCATATCGCTTCATTATTCCGCAGCGCGATATTTCTCCTAACCGCGGGATAGCAAGATTTGCAATATAGTTGACCAATACAGCAAGAAAAGAATTTTTTATTGACGGTTTATGTCCGAGCGATTCAAGTAAAAGCTGCCATCGCAACGCCCTGAGATAATGAGATATAACAGCTATCAACATCATTAACCACAACCATATATAATCTGCAGATTTTAAGGCATCCAGCATATTTTCCAAACGGTTTTCAATATATTTCCGTATTACCGGAATATATTGATTTTGCCCTGCAACACTCTCTTTTATAGCTTGTTCAAGTGTATTTTGAGAATAATAATTCCGGTTCACAATTTTTCCCAGATTCTGTAAGATCGTTTGAGGAATTGTGTCCTTCTTTAATTGAACAAACGATTCAGCGGGTATTATAAAGCTGATTTGGTCTTTGTAAACCAGCCAGAATAAGAACAAGCCGGTTAATAGAAATGCTAAAAATTTTATAATATTTAAGATTTTATCTTTCAAGATAGAGTTTTATTATAAAATATTTTACTGCAAAATTAGAAATTTTGTAATGTTTATTTATAAACTTTGTAATTTTTATGTTTTAGACTGCATTATTCAAAAATCTAGTTAAAATTTATGGATATCTATCCAAAAAAACGGTACGGTCAGCATTTTCTTACTGATAAAAACATAGCTGATAAAATTGTAAAATCAATAGAACCAATGTTTGCGATCAACTTAGTCGAGTGCGTTAGAGAATGCACTCGTCTGAAGACGAGCACTAACAGGGAACCGCAAGGCACACACAATGTTCTTGAAATAGGCCCTGGCAAAGGGATTCTGACAGATTATTTAATTAACAGGAAAGATATCGAATTACATGCTATAGAGATTGATACGGAAGCAATTGAATACCTGCATGAAAAATATCCTAATCTTATTAACAGGCTTATTAAGGGAGATTTTTTAAAATTCGATTTGAAAAAATATTTTCCCGATGGAGTAACAATAATTGGAAATTTTCCATATAATATTTCTTCACAGATATTTTTTAAGACGCTTGATAACCGTGATATTGTTCCGGTATTAGTAAGTATGGTTCAGAAAGAAGTTGCTGAACGTATTGCATCATTGCCGGGAAGCAAAAAATATGGTATTTTAAGTGTTTTGCTTCAGGCATATTACCGGGTTGAATACCTCTTTACTGTAAACAAGACTGTTTTTCAACCGCAGCCGGATGTGAAATCTGCAGTAATCCGCCTGACACGCCATACAATTACCCGGACGGACTGCAACGAAAAATTATTTTTTCAGGTGGTAAAAACTGCTTTTAACCAGCGACGGAAAATTTTAAGCAATTCGTTAAAGTCATTAATTGGAAGGGGAAAAATTGAAAATGAAATATTGAAAAAACGCCCTGAACAATTGAGTGTTAGTCAATTTATTGAATTAACAAATATTATTGAAAAATATCTTTAAATTGCGGGTTTGTTTCATTTCTTTCTGTATCCGAATGATTGAACAACCTGTAAGTATTGTAAGAATAATCAGGAGGATAAAAGTTTTTAAAATTGGTCTCATAATAAGTTCATGTTGATAGCTTTCCGCTTGCAATGGATTCCTCACTGCGTTCGGAATGACAATATCACAGGCACATTAGAGGGTAGAGGAGTGTGCGGGCGAAGCCCGCACACTCCTCTACCCTCTATGCTCAAAATACGATTGTCATTCCGAAGCGAAGCGAGGAATCTGTTATAATATGTCTCCCAACCATTACTTTTTTTTCTTTTGATTGCACATTATTTTTTTAGATAAATAACTTTTGTGATTACGCTATCTTTATTATTCCCATATAATAAAATATTATAAACTCCCGAAGGTATTCCTTCCGGCCGCCATATAAAAGTTGAATTGCCCGATGGCACCTGTCTTCTGAGAATAGTATTGCCGGAAATATTCGAAATCAATAACTCGCCGGTACTCTTTGCAGAACAAATAATTTTAAATTCATTTGACGATGGGTTGGGAAAAACTGAAAGTGAATAGGTTTTATTCGTCTTCAAAATATCTCCTGCCCATAAAATCAGACTATCATACCTCAAGGTATCATACACTGCTAACGAATATTCTCCAAAGAGCAATGATTCGGTAATAAGGAAACCATAATAATCGCTTCCCGACTTGGTGAAATTGATTTCTTCCCAATCGAAAGCGGGATTTATTCTATAAAATAATCTTAAAGCTGAGTCAGGATCCAACGAATCGGATAATAATTCGTCATCAATTCCTGTTCCGCTGATATTATTATACTCCAGTTGCAGCTTGGCATTAATTGTCCCGGTTATTACACCGTCAATCTTCCAGTAATGATTATTGGAAAGAATCATACCGTCATGCGGCACTTTAAAAGTATCGGGTGCAACAAAATTATGTTCCGCCCTGACGAATGCCGAGTCGGAAATAGCTGTCACACCGACTTTACATCCAGCTTTTGTAAATAATGTATAGCCGGTAGTTTTAATAATCTGGTAATGGTCAACAGTTGCATCTGCTGTTTTTTCTTCGGGGTCGGCCATAACCAGCAAAGGATTGTAAAAAGATGAAAATGATGCTGTGCCGTATTGTCCGTCAAATTCAATTGTTTGTAAATGAATATTCCAGCCGGAGTCCAGAAAACCTACCTGCAGCCGGTTTGCATCGGCAAAAATAGTCCGTTCAAAAAGTTTTTGGCGTACATATACTGTAGTAGTAAACCATTCATTGCTATCAGGATAAACGACAAACGAATCTATAGAATAATGCAGGAATCCCGGCGTGAATATCCATACATCGAAAAACGGTGTCATATCAATGGATGTATATTCTGTCAAAAAATCACGCAAATCATAAGAAGAAACAGGAGAAAAGCCCCTTAAATCCATAAAGTTCTTAATTGCATCAAAAAAAATGCTGTCGCCAAGATAATTTCGAATAGTATGAAATGCCATTGCTCCTTTATCATAAACTGTGGTACCGTAAGTAATTTCATGAGGGATGCCTGATAAAGGATAATATCCGCCGTCGTCAAGGTGTGCCTTGGTCAAAACATTATATTGAGTATTGCGTATGTTAATTTTCGCCTGTGCAGCGCCATAGAGGGCTTGAGTATATATAAATTCGCAGTAAGTAGCGCCGCCTTCATTGATCCACATATCTTCAGCGGTGCTGCATGTAATAAGATTGCCAAACCAATGATGCGCAAATTCATGAGCATAAAGGTCTTCATACGTTAAAGAACCGTCAATGGCGAATTGAGGATATCCAATATTTGTTGCGTGCTCCATCGCCCCGGAATTGAAAGGAATAGATGTAAAACCAACCCGCTCCCAACGATATGGCCCAAAATAGGATTCATAAGCTGAAAATACCTCATTCAAATTAATAAACGAAGCATTGGCTTTCTGTACATCCTGCGGACGGACATACAGATAAACAGGAACTTGTCCCAGTTGCCCGTTGAATGTATCGGTAACAGCTGTATATGTTCCTACCGCAACAGAAGCCAGGTAGGTCGGAATTTCATTATTAAGACGCCAGTGATAAGTATATGTTGAATTTCCATTATCAACCGTTTCCAATATAGAGCCGCCACAAATAGCGGAGTACTGCTGCTGGACGGTTATATAACAATCATATATCGCTCTGTCAACAAAATCATCAATACAAGGATACCACACCCTTCCATAGTTATGTGGCTTATCGGCTGCGGCTTATCGGCGAATCCGACTCCAAGATTAAATGCATAGCCGGAGCTGAAATAAAAACCTCCCCAGCCCGATGGGTCTTTAATAGGATGCCCATGATAAAAAACTTTTAAGAAAAATGTATCAATGGGGGAAACAATTTGTGGTAATTGAACCCGTAATAAAGTATCATTGTGAGTAAAAGTGCAAATAACACTGCCGGCATATTTTATTGAATCAACTGTAAGTTTAAGCAAATCAAGAGCAATGATATTCAATCCGGAAATTTTCGGTACGATTTCCAGCTCGGTATAACCTGAAATTGTTTGCCCTGCGATATTTGTAATATCAAGATGAATTTCATAATGAAGGACATCTATGCTGTCGCTGTGAAGTGATTTTGCCTGACCGTGACCACTATAAGCCGATATATGAACGCAAAAGCTCATTAATACGGCGGTTGTTAATATAAAAATTCTGTTCATTAATTTTCATTGTTAAATCTAACGTAAAATTATATATATTTACCGTAATAAACAAAATTAAATTTTTCTTTATCTTTGCAATTCGGTTTATACTTCAACATTTATACTGTGAAATGGATAAATTTCCTCAATACAGACGCCCAATTTGGGCGTCTGAAACGATGAGAATATTAATAAAACTTGTTATCCTAATGCTCGTAATAGATTGTCATGCTCAGCCGACAATCACTACCGAGGCCCCAACTCAGACATCCTTTTGTGCAGGTGGGAATATCATAGTTCAATATACCACTACCGGAACTTTCAACTGGGGCTGCGTTTTTACCGCTCAAACAATACCTTCGAACACTCCATTTGGTTTTAATTACAGGGTAAGAGTTGTATCAAGCGACCCTGAGGTTATCGGTTCAACCAGCCCTGATCCACCCATTGTGATAATGAGCACGGCAATAAGTGCAACCATATCTATCAGTCCTTCCGATCAGGTTTGCGATGGCGACAGCGTTACGTTCTGGGTTGTTCCAAACGAGTCTTATATATGGTCAACAGGCGAAACAACACAAAGTATTTCAGTTACCGAAACCGGTACATATAACGTAACCGTTACTAATTATTTTACAGGTTGTGAAGTCACATCTTCCCCCGTTGATATTCTTGTTCACCCGTTACCGCAAGTCAACCTTGGCAATGATACATCATTTTGTGCGGGGCAATCTCATACTTTAGATGCCGGCACAGGTTTTACAGATTATGACTGGAATAACGGATATGCTTCGACCCAGCAAATCACAGTGGATTCAACAGGTTCATGGTTTGTAGAAGTAACCGATACAAATGAATGTAAATCGGGCGATACGATTAATATTACAGTGCATCCAAACCCGGAAGTCAACTTAGGCCCCGATACAAGCGTGTGCGGTACTGAATTGTTGCTATATACCGATACAGGCATGGTGTCGTATAACTCGAACAACGGAGCATGGTTTAATCCAACATTTTTAGTAACTGAAACAGGCATGTATCACGTCGTTGTAACAAATGAATATTACTGTAAAACCAGGGATACTGTCTTTGTCACTATCAATCACTTACCTGTAGTTGATTTAGGAAACGACACCGCTTTTTGCAGCGGACAATCGCATATTCTGGATGCCGGCGCTGGTTTTACCAATTATAACTGGAACAACGGTTATGCTTCAACACAACAAATCGTTGTGGATTCAACAAGCGACTGGTATGTGGAGGTAACCGATACTAACAGCTGTAGTTCAGGTGACATGATTAGTATTATAGTCATTCCAAATCCGGTTATCAGCTTAGGTTCTGATACAAGTGTGTGCGGTGATGAATTTTTATTATCTGCAGGCACAGGATTTACTTTTTACAATTGGAACGACGGGGAATCCTTAAATCCATGGTTTCAGGCAACACAAACAGGGACATATTATGTGCTTGTTACCGACGAACATGGTTGTACAGCCGGTGACACTGTATTTGTTACAATCAATCCTGTGCCGGAGATAAATCTTGGCAATGATATGACAATTTGTGGAAACAGTATATTCCTTGGTGCCGGCCAAGGTTATACCTTATATGAGTGGAACAGCGGGACAGGAAATAATTATTACTATATGGCAACCGAATCCGGTGTATATTCTGTCACTGTTACTGACGCTAACGATTGTACTGGTTCCGATTCGGTAACGGTGACGTTATTTCCATTGCCTGATATTGACCTTGGGCCAAACATTGTGGTTGATTCCGGCAGCACTGTAACTCTTGCTGCAGATACCGGCTTTGCTTCCTATATATGGAACAACGGCGCTGAAACGCCGACAATATTGATCAGCTTTATAGATTCGATGCCCGGGACATATGAGTTTTCCGTTTATATGACCGATACAAACGGCTGTTTTAATTCTGATAATATCATAATTACCGTGATTTCAAACTCAGGAATTGACGAAATCATTTGCACATCAGTTAAAATATATCCTAATCCGGCGGCTGACAGGTTTGTAATTACAGGCCTTGGCAATCAAGCCAATTCTAAGCTATTCATAACTGATATTTCGGGCGGGCAGATTAATTGTAATATTACGGAGGTCGCTGACAAAATTTTTGTCGAAACTGGAAAAATATTTCATAATCAGATTTATCAAAATTACACATTTATCTGCTGAAGAT
>JACQWN010000530.1:7372-12574 GCA_016209245.1 Bacteroidia bacterium | reverse complement strand
AGGAGCGGGGACCGGGGTAGGGGATAATGATAGTAGATTGTTCCATGTTATTACAATTATTTAATAATATTTTACCTTTCCAAAAAAGCCCACCAGCACCAGCCAGCGAATCATAACAATATATACGGCCTTGGCGAACTGACCATTTATCATAAACCTGAATCCAAGAATTAGGGCTGCACAAAATTTGAATAAATATTCAAACGGCTTTGCAATCGTAAGATAAAAAGGCTCGGTTTTTAATCGTACCCTTTCGGTGCTGCCGATTTGCTTGCTTAATTTTTTTATAAAACTATATTCCATGCGGTAAGCATCAATATTATGATGAACGACAACATTGGGAGCATATAAAGTCCTTTTATTATTTCTTTTTAGCTTCAAAAAAATATATTTATCGTCATTTCTTAATAAAAGCTCGGTATTGAACTCTCCAAGCTCTTCAAAAATTTCCTTTCTGAATGCCATATTGCAGCCAACAGGATATTTCTTTTTAAATTCAGAAAATTCTTCACCTAAGTCAACTTTTGAGACAACCCCCTGAATATATTTTGACATCCAGACGGGTTCGTGCCTGTCGGGGTAGATAGGCAGCACCTTTCCGCCTATTGCATGATATTCAGGATATTTTTCAAAAGCTATTACAATATTTTCTGCGTAAGTTTTTTCAGTAATTGCATCATCATCAATAAAAGCGATAAATTTCCCTGTTGAAATGGATATACCTTTATTCCGTGCCGAAGATAGTCCTTGTGTTTTTTCCGTATCATGCCTAAAATTCAATTCAGGATGAGCAGTTGCAAATTTTCTGCAAATATTTTCCGTATTGTCAGTACAATTATTATTAACCACAATAACCTCATATTCCTGTTTATTTAACGATTGGGCAGCAAGGCTATTTAATGCGTCAGCAATAAATTTATCGCGGTTATATGTACATATTATAATTGATAGTTTCATAATATGTTTTTTATTATATCCTGCAAACATATATAAAATTTTTGTCACTATTTAGGTCGTCATTTTTTATCTTAGATTATTTCACCGAAGTACGAAAAAAATACGAATTTACGAATTACGAAAAGTTTCATGGCTGGCAAATTCGTAATTCGTAAGTTCGTAACAAATTCGTACTTCGGTGGGATAATTATTTTTCCATCTAAACAATTACAAATTCTTTCAACATGTTTTTATGCCCTAAAATTGAAGATTTTAAACGAATATTGTTACTAAAGTGTTGAAAAATAAACGAACAACGGGCAGTATTTTTAAATAACTTTGCCGGCCAAATAATATTTATGGACATTGTCGGATATATTCGGAAATTATTATTTGAGCATGAATGTGTCATTCTGCCTGGTTTTGGTGGGTTTATTTCAAATTACAAACATGCCGAAATAAATGAAACCCAGTATTCATTCATCCCGCCTTCAAAAGAAATTTCGTTCAACCGTGCCCTTATAAATAATGATGGGTTGTTAATTAATCGAATTGCTGCCACTGAAGGACTTTCGTATAGTCAGGCAAAAATTGAGCTTGAAAATTTTATTAACGGCATCAATGTCCGGTTGAAACAAGGCAATGAAGTCAATTTTGAGGATATAGGAACCTTTGTTTTTGACAGGCAGCAGTTGTTGATATTTGAACCGTGCCTGGCCGAAAATTTCCTTCTCGAATCTTTTGGATTGAGCTCTTTTCAATTCCCTGCTATCGAGGAAGCAGATATCAGAAGAGATTTAGAACGCAGATTTAAAGCGAAAGAAAAAATTCGTCCTGTTTCCCTGAGTTATAAAATAAGAGTGGCGGCAATTGGCATAATTGCAGTTATTATTTTTTCACTTGTTCCTTCCCGTACTGTAATTGATGAACAAAAAACTTCGATATATCCGGACAAGCCCGTAATTTCAGAAAAAATACTCCGTCCCGAAGATATATTAAATAATCCTGAATCGGTTAATGAAGCGATAGATAAAATGACGATACCGCGTATTGCCATGTATTATTCTGAAGATAAATCTCTAAATGTTTCATCACGAATGAGCGTGATGAAACATTTAGAGGATACTATTGTACAACAAAAGACTGAAATTGCTGAAGCTCAATCATCCAAAATTGAAAAAACAGAAGAGCAGCATGCAAAATATTTTATTATTGCCGGCAGCTTTACTGTTCGCCGTCAGGCACAAGTTTTTTCCAAGCAGCTTGCACGGAAAGGTTTTGCGCCGGAAATACTTGACAGGCAAAATGGCAATTATCGTATTTCAATCGGCGCTTTTGCCGAAAAAAGCGATGCCAGCGAAGAATTAACCCGTCTTAGAGCGCAAAATGTTTCATGCTGGATTTTAACGAGAACATAATGTAGAATACAGAATACAGAATACAGAATATAGAATACGGATTGGGATTGACTATTGACTATTGAATGACTATTGATTTTTAATTTTGGAAGTAATTCTTTTAGGTACCGGGACATCACAGGGAGTGCCTGTAATTTCCTGCGAATGCGATACTTGCCGTTCATCCGACCCTCGTGATAAGCGCTTTAGGTCATCGTTACTTATAAAACATAACGAAAAAACACTGGTTATTGATACCGGTCCCGATTTCCGTCAGCAGATGCTCAGGGAAAATATAAAACAGCTCGACGGAATATTATATACCCACGAGCATATTGACCATATCGCCGGACTGGATGATATACGCGGATTTAATTACCGTCAGAAAAAGCCGATGGAAATCTATGCTGAAGAAAGAGTTCTTGTTGCAATAAAAAGAATATACTCGTATGCATTTGCAACCGAAAGATACCCCGGGCTTCCCTCAATGAATCTACATCCAATCGAAAATAAAGAATTTGATATTGACGGGTTGAAAATTATTCCTGTCAGATGCATGCATAAAATGCTTCCAATTTTGGCTTACCGTATCGGGGATTTCGGATATGCAACCGACTTAAATTATATATCGGAAGAAGAGCGGCAAAAGCTGACAGGACTGAAAATTCTTGTAATCGGTGCTTTACGGAAAAAGAAGCATGTCGCACATTTCAACCTTGAAGACGCTTTATTATTTATCCGGCAAGTAAAACCTGAAATCGCTTATATTTCGCATATAAGCCATATGATGGGGCAGCATAATGTAATTGAAAAAGAATTGCCCCAAGGAATTTTTCTTGCTTACGACAGATTGAAAATTAATATTTGATTAACAAATGTGCAATGGAATGTAGAAACGTTTAATTTGGGCGTCTCTACATTCCGTTACACATTAGTTAATTAATACACTGCCCGGGCAATTGCTTTAATATTATCCGACCTGCCTATAGTAAAATAATGTAACGAAGGCACTCCAAATTTGATTAATTCCTTGGATTGCATAATTGTCCAATCAACGCCAACCTGCCATGCTTCTTTATCGGTTTTGCATTTTAACAGTTCCTTACTTAGAGCTTCGGGTATATCAATATAGAAAGTTCTTGGCAACAGATATAAATCTTTCATGGTAATGACAGGTTTTAACCCAGGAATAACCGGAACTGTGATGCCTAGGTTTCTGCACATTTCAACAAACCGGAAATATTTTTGATTATCGAAAAACATTTGTGTAACAATATATTCAGCGCCGGCATCAATCTTCATCTTCAGATACATCATATCTGAATTAATATTTGGTGCTTCAACATGTTTTTCAGGATAACCTGCCACTCCGAGACAAAAATCGGTAGCTGCCTTATTCTTTAGAAATTCATCAAGATATTTTCCCAGGTTCAGATTAATAATTTGCTTGATTAAATCAATCGAATGGCTATAACCGCCTTCTTCAGGGATAAAATAGCGTTGATTTTTGGGAGGATCGCCTCTGATAACCAGAAGATTATTAATCCCGAGAAAATGTAAATCTATCAGGGCATTCTCAGTTTCTTCCTTTGTAAAACCGCCACAAATAAAATGAGGAACTACATCGAGTCCATATTTATATTTAATTGCCGCTGAAATTGCAACTGTTCCCGGGCGCTTCCACACGGTTTTTCTTTCCAATAATCCATCGGGTCGTTTTTTATATACTTCCTCCTGCTGGTGATAAGTAATATTAATATAAGCCGGAGAAAATTCTATTAACGGGTCAACTGTATTGTATATGGTTTCAATATTCATTCCTTTCTGCGGCGGAAGTATTTCAAAGGTGAACAGCGGCTTCTTCGAGTTCTTTATCCAGTCAATTACTTTCATGGGGTTACAGAGGGTTTTTAGTTAAACGATTGCAAAAATAAAATTTCTTTTGAACCCTGAAAAATTATTCCAATATGGCTAAATATTATTTTGAGGGGCAGTCTTTAATGCATTTACCTTCCCTGTTTATATAAAATGTTTTTCCATCCTTTGTTACCTTTGCAAGTTCGTTATAATCTTCTGAAAATGGGAAGGCGTTTTCGTACCATTCACCTGAAACAGGATTGCCGGTTTTACCGATAAAAGTTACTTTGTCGTTTTTCGAGACCAATGCTATTCCATTTATAAAATTATCAGCATATTCAAACTGAAAATCAATAATTATGCTTCCCTGTTTGTCAATGTATCCTGTTAAAGTTTCTTTAGAAACTGCAGCAAGTCCGTCAGAAAATGGGGCTGCAATTAAAAACTGAAAATCAACTGTTTGTTTTCCGGTTTCGTCGAGATAACCCCAAAGCTTGCCGGTTTTAACAGCAACCATTCCTTGGCTGAACTCCTGCCCGCCGTCATATTTGGTAGGGATTACCAATTTGCCCTGTAAATCAATATAACCGATTTTATCTTCCTTTTCGACCTGTGCAAAATTATTTTCAAATGGCTTTGCTTCATCGAACTTATATTTAACAATCAGCTCATTTTTTTTGTTTATATAACCCCATTTACCGCCCATTTGAACAGGAGCAAAACCTTGCGAAAATTGTCCTGCTTTTTCATATTGAAAACCGATAATTTCAGTGCCGTCATAGTTAATAAATCCAAATTTTGCACCTTTTTTAACTGCCGCCAGACTATCGGAAAATATACCTGCCTGATCATAAATAAAAGGAATTTTGATTTGACCGGCAGGTGTAATATAGCCCCATTTTTTGTTTTTCTTAACCTTAGCAAGATTTTCAGTAAAAGTTCCGGCATAATCAAATTGATAATCAATTATAACATTTCCATTATTATCAATATATCCGAATTTCCCGTCTTT
>JACQWN010000530.1:0-7346 GCA_016209245.1 Bacteroidia bacterium | reverse complement strand
AATGTGTTAATGTGTTAATGTGTTAATGTGTTAATGTGTTAATGTGTTAATGTGTTAATGTGTTAATGTGTTAATGTGTTAATGTGTTAATGTGTTAATGTGTTAATGTGAGATGTCATCTCTACTTTTGATTTTACATTGTAAAAATACGATAGTTTTGACGGATTTCAAAATAAAATAGAGCCAATTATATTAATTTGTGAAGAAAAGTTATTAACAAATGTAGTACCTTATCAAAAATATTCTGACACATTTTGGCAAAATATTTAAAAAAAATGCCACAGATTACACAGATTAACGCAGATTAAAGAAAAAATGAATTTATAAAATCTGTGTAATCTGTGGCAATATTCCTTTTTTTGTTTGTGGCTTGTCCACGTTGGGGTTCTAAATGAAAACATTTTTTCTTCCTGTTATATAATTTCTCCATTTATCAATTACTTGTTGCATATCGGAGGGTAGCTCCGAATCGAAATTCATCAGTTTTTTTGTTACGGGATGAATAAATGAAATAGTTTTAGCATGAAGTGCCTGCCGGGGAAGAATTTTAAAACAATTATCAACAAACTGTTTATATTTCGAGAAAGTGGTACCTTTGATAATCTGGCTGCCTCCATATACTTGGTCATTAAATACAGGATGACGGATATATGCAAGATGTGCTCGTATCTGGTGGGTTCTTCCGGTTTCAAGCTTACATTCGAGCAATGATACATATCCCAGTTTTTCAAGAACGGTATAATGTGTAACGGCGGCTTTACCATAAGAACCATCAGGAAATACAGCCATTATCCGCCGGTCTTTTAAATTTCTGCCGATATGTCCTGTTATTGTTCCCGAACCAATATCAAATGTACCCCATATAAGGGCAATATATCTCCTGCCGGCAGCCCGTTCAAAAAACTGTTTTGCCAGATGATTTAAAGCATATTCGGTTTTGGCTACTACCATGAGGCCGGTTGTATCTTTATCAAGCCGGTGTACCAAGCCAGCCCTGATTTCTCCGGATTCGAATAACGGATTATCTTTAAGATGCCAATAAAGTGCATTAACCAAAGTGCCGTTGTCATTGCCATATCCCGGATGCACAATCATGCCTGCCCCTTTGTTTACAACAATAATATCGTTATCTTCATAAATAATATTTACCGGAATATTTTGAGGAATTATTTCCGTTTCGCGGGGAGGAAAAGGAAGAACAACAGAAATAATTTCCAGCGGTTTAACTTTATAGTTGGATTTTACAGGGCAATTATCAACCAGAATATTACCGGCTTGGGCAGCCGACTGGATTTTAGTCCTGGAAACATGCCCGATGCGGTCAGACAGATATTTATCAATACGAAGCGTGGCCTGCCCTTTATCAACCTCAAAACGGTGATGTTCGTAAAGCTCACTGGAATCGTCATGTTCAAAAGAATTATTTTCTAAGCTTCTATACATAGATAAAATCGATTGAATTATTTTTTCTAATTCAACCGGCTTAAAAAAATTCCCATAATAACGTTTCAATATTTCAATTTTCAAATCAATTTCAGAAATGCAGGGATTATTGCTGCGAATGTTGCTTATAACAAGAGACCTTCCAAAATCTATTGCTTCAGCGCCAATTTGAAAACGTTCGGGTATGGTTTTTGCATATAAAATATCTCGTTGTTTTTGTAGTATTTCTTCGGAAGTATCCTCCATATTAAATCAATTCAAATGTATTTAATTTTAATCTGCCGCACCAGTTTTTAATATATTCTTTATCCAAATCGGGCACCGTCAATAGATTTTTAATATCATTTATTTGTCTGTCGCTATATAAGCTTTGAATCCAAAAAATTTTTGAAACAATCAGATCTTCCGGTGACACTATCCATACTTCAAAATCAGCAATTCGCTCTCTTCGTCGTCTTGCAAATTCTAACCGGCGGTATTCTGAATCCTTAAGAATTATAAAATCAATCTTAAATCCGGTCAGATGGTCAATTACATTGAACATTCCACGTCTTTTTAATTCATCCATGACAACATCGGAATTTATATAATAACCATGTTTAAAAATCTCAAGGAATTTATTAATATTCGCTTTATGTAATTCAATTATAAAATCAATATCTAAAGACATTCTTGGCACGGTATAAGCATTTAAAGCAAGCCCGCCGGAAAGCATATATTGAATATGGTTTATTTCCAGCAACTTTGTTATTCTTCTCAATAATTCTGTTATCATTTTGAAATTATGAAGGATACTAAAATCTAATCCCCAAACCAAAGTAATAAGTCCTGCCAAACATATACGAATATTTTGTCGGGAATTTTTCAGGGTTCAGGGGTGAATAGCGCAACTGTTCAAATCCGCCGATGTTAATATCCTTTCTTCCAAGTACATTACTTATTGAAAGGTTAAGATTAATAAAAATATCATTTATTTTCCATGATTTGAAGCCATAAATATCAACGGTATAGAACCATGGGAGTTTTTCCTGCTCTAACAACTGATTCCATTGAGGGTCATCGGCGATCAGATATTCAACCGCTTCCGATGTTCTTCTGTCGGGATTTATATCAATATAGCTATCGCTGAAATAATTAACGTTAAATCCGGCTGTCCAGTATCTTGGTGAGGCATATTTCCCTCCGAAAGAAGCTGCTGTCTGCGGTGTTCCTCCAATACGGTAGTTTTTCAGGTAAGCGGTTCTTGATTCGAGGAGCTCCGAACTGTTATCTCTTGCAATTGTTACATTTGGTCTTGAATTATAAATATAATCGGCTTTTGTAGCGACAATAACAAGGGATACAGTGGGTGTAAGCTTAGCTTCAGCTCCAAGCTCCAAGCCGGTATGCAGCTTATCAACATTTGTCATAATATAATTGACAAGCGTCCTGAATTCATCGTGATAGAAGCTTTCATTATAAATCTGGTCGTTAAATTGAGTATAAAAATAAGTCAATCGTGTTTTGAGAAAAGGCGCCCTGAAAAGATAGCTGATATCTCCCGACCATATAGTTTCGTTTGTCAGCCCTTCAATGACATCATCACGTTTACGCGGCGAAACATAAGCATTTTGAAAATATGGCGGTCTCGTCATATAAATCCCGTTCAATGCAATTAAATGACGTCCGGTAATTTTAAATAAACCACCTGCTTTAATACCATAGTCGGGGAAATTTTGCTTTTTTGAATTTCCGAATGAGTTATCCGGGAATTTTCCGTTTTTCATCTTTCCGGTACGCCAGAATTGAGTATAAGAGCCAGTAACAGCGGCATAGAATTCGAGCCATGAATAAGTAAATTCACATTGAGCAAATCCGCTGTACGAATGAATATTTGCAAAATAATCGTATCCGAAGCGTTCTCCCGGTACCACAACTTTATTAGGAACATTAAGGTCGTTTTGGGCGAGGGCTGGGTCGGCAAAATCGCGTTCAGCAAACTGGTCAACATCAACCCAAAAATCACCGCCTAAGAGGTCGGCGACTTCCTTGAAATGAATCCCGCGGTACCAGTTCATATTTATACCGCCGGTAAACGACAAATGTTCATTAATGTCTTTGTTTAATAATGAATTTAAGCCGACATTACTATGGTCGGTGCGTTGTTCTTCAACAATATATTTCGAGCGGTTTCCTGTAAGTGTATCATTCGAGCCATTTACCCCTGCTACAGAATAAAGGTTCTTTGAATTTGCAAAATAATAATAATCCCAGTTAAGCTGTCTGAAGTTTTCATCATTTTCCCATTTATCTGTTAAAATATTATACATTGCTTGGTCATGTTCGTAGTAGCTTGGAAGGTATTTGTAATAATCGGGTCGTGGGTCGCTGCCTGCCAGTTTAAGTGCAATATTATTATCATCTGAAAGGTCAGATGGATATGAACCTTCGTACCAGTTAAGAGCGGTTGAGCCACCCCTGCCAAATGAATATGAAATTCCTGATGTAAGAGATGTTTTTGGTGCGATATTCCAATAATGATTAAATAATACCATGGGTTTATGATAGTTGCTGATTTTTGCGTTACGGATTTCGCCATCCTGAAAACCCCAGTTCGGGTTGTAATAATTATTACCCGTGAGGTCATAAATTTCCTGAACTGCAATGCCTTGCTTACCCCTGATTGTCGGGGCGCCGAAACAAGTAAAGCTAAGCGAATGATTATCGGCAATCTTTTTTTCGGCTGATAAAAAATATGCCCATGCATCATAAAAAGTGCCGTCAACATATCCCTGCTGCGCCCACCTTCGTGAACCGGAAAAAACAACTGCGACACCGTTTTCCATCATTCCTGTCGCTATTGTAAGCATAAGCCGGTTCCGGTAGCTTCGGTTTGTAAGCGAATATGATGCCTTAACACCCTTTCTGTAAGTTGATGCTCTTGTAATGATATTGGTGGCGCCTCCTACACCGCCAAAATTGAATTCACACGGGCTTATTCCGTCGTTTACAATTTTATATCTTGTGGCATCGTTCAGTCCGCCCCAGGCCGACCAGATAGCCCCGCCGGATTCCATATCATTGACTTCTGTACCATTAATTAAGATAATGTTATTTTCAGATGCGTACCCGCGAATCCTGAATCGTGCAGGGCTGAATGTATAACTGGCAGTTGATACAAAAATATCGCTCGATGCCTTTAGCAATCCTGAAATATCCTGCGATTCTTCATCTGCTTCCAATTCAGAACCCGTAAGTGTAGATAATTCTTCTTCCTGTACAGGCATCGCCGTCATTTCAAGTGAATCAGGAAAACTTTTATTTTTAATGGAATCGTTAACTCCAAGTGGCTCTTCCTGGCCAAAAACAAGGTTATAATATAAACCCAAGATTAGAAATAGTATAAATAGTTTCATTGAGGTATTTTTTCTTTTTTTTACTATCCCTTAGCTCTCGACTTAGTCGAGTGGGCATAAGAACGCCCTCGTCCGAAGACGAGAGTGAACTTGAAATGCTTATTTTTGCAAATTTAAAAAATCTTTTGAATATTCATTTTTTTATATGATATTTGTAACTATTTACCCTTTGAGAGGATACATTTACAGAAATATAAAAATTTATTGGTTCTATATGAAAACGAGGGGGTAAAATATATCAACCCCAACCCCTTAATAAAGGGCAATAACAGGGCAGTACAAGAGATTAACTTTAATAAAATAATAAATAAATGTAATACGCAGTTATAGCCCCTTTTTAAGAGGTTGGGGTTGTAAAAAACCTGTGGTGAGCAAGGTCGAACTATAAATACTCATATAAAAACATATAGAACCAATTTATTTTCCTATGAGAAGATTATTCACATTGTTTCTTTTATTGCTTATAATTAGCAATTTAAGAGTAGCCGCACAAGATGATAAGGCGTACAAAACTGTTTGTATTGCTTTTTATAATCTTGAAAATCTGTTCGACACAAAGGATGATCCTGATGTGGAAGATGAGGAATTTACATCTGAAGGCAAGAATCATTGGACAGATGATATATATAATAAAAAACTTGAAAACATTGCTGAGGCAATTTCACAGATTGGTACCGATTTAACTTCTGACGGTCCTGCAATTATTGGAGTATCTGAAATAGAAAACCGTGGTGTGCTGGAGGAACTCATAAAAGAAGAGCAAATAAAAGCCCGGAATTATAATATTGTTCATTACGATTCGCCCGACAAACGCGGTGTGGACGTCGGATTTCTATACCAACCCAAGTATTTTACTGTAACAAACAGCAAAAAATACACCCTTAAAATCCAAGGAGATACCGCTTTCTATACACGCGATCAGCTATTGGTATCGGGAATATTCGATGGAGATACTTTGCATATTATCGTGAATCATTGGCCTTCACGCCGTGGCGGTGAAAAGAAGAGCAGACCTTTACGAAATGCTGCTGCCGACTTGTGCCGTTCAATCAGCGACTCAATTCTCCGTATTGATATTAATGCAAAAATAATAATTATGGGCGACCTGAATGATGACCCTATTGACCAAAGTGTTAAAAAACATATTAAAACAGCCGATGACCCTCAAAATCTCAAACAAGGCGAATTCTTCAATCCTATGGAAAAACTATTTAAAAGCGGAATCGGCTCTCTGGCATACCGCGACACATGGAATCTTTTCGACCAGATTATTCTGTCTCCCGCATTAACAGGCAACCATAAGGGCTCATATAAATTTCACAGCGTCAAGGTTTTTAATAAAAAATTCCTTACTCAAACAACAGGACAATATAAAGGTTATCCATTAAGGACATTCTCAAGCGGAACACAAACAATTGGTTACAGCGACCATTTTCCGGTGTATATTTTTCTTGCCAAAGAAAACGTGGGAAACAGATGAACGATGATTTGTATCGCCTCAAAAGACAAGAGTATAAAATGAAGTGTTTAATTAACAGATTCCTCACTGCGTTCGGAATGACAACTTCATTGACAGGTATGGGTGGAAGGGCTTTGCGGGCTTCGCCCGCAAAGCCCTTCCACCCTCTATTAAAAAACGCTGTTGTCATTCCGAACCCGCTTTTTTGCGGGTGAGGAATCTGTAACAAAAAATTATCTTTGCAAAAAAAAGATATTATGAAACTAACAGAAATAATAACATTTAGCTTATTGACATTTTGTTCGTTCGTAAACATATATGCACAAACTCAGAACCCGAAGATTGATTCCCTCAAACAAGTTATTGCAACCGCCAGGCACGATACAACCCGCATTAATGCTTATAATGCATGGGGAGAACAAGTTTATTTACAACAACCCGACTCTGCTCTTATTCTCTTCCAAAAAGCCCAAAACCTTGCCGAAAAGCTCCTCGCCTCCCGCCCTGCCACCCTTGTTGCCGACACAGCAAAAAAGCAATTAGCTGCTTCACTCAACAACATCGAATATATTTATAATATGCAGGGTGACATACCAAGGGTGCTCGAATTTTTCAGCAAATCGCTTAAAATAAGAGAAGAAATTGGCGACAAAAAGGGAATGGCTGAGTCTTAATAACAACATCGGCTATATTTATGGCAATCAGGGCGACATACCAAGGGCGCTCGAATTCTTCAGCAAATCGCTTAATATAAGAGAAGAAATTGGCGACAAAAAAGGAATGGCTGGCTCTTATAACAACATCGGCGCTATTTATGACAATCAGGGCGACATACCAAGGGCGCTCGAATTCTACAGCAAATCGCTTAAAATACAAGAAGAAATTGCCGACAAAAAAGGAATGGCTGGCTCTTATAACAACATCGGCGCTATTTATGGCGTTCAGGCAAGCGAAGCGAAGTCCCGACATGATATGGTCGGGAGCGACTCCTTAATAAATAAGGCATTGGAATTCTTCAGCAAAAGTCTTAAAATTTATGAAGAAATTGG
>JACQWN010000561.1 GCA_016209245.1 Bacteroidia bacterium | reverse complement strand
TGAATTGCTTTATTATAATCGCCTGATTTACGATAACCGATACCACGATTAATATATGCATCAGCATAATCAGGTTTTATTTCTATCGCTTTGGAATAATCCTGAATTGCTTTGTCATAAACACCTAATTTATAGTAAGCAATACCACGATTAATATATGCTTCAGCAAAATCAGGTTTTATTTCTATCGCTTTGGAATAATCCTGAATCGCTTTGTCATAATCGCCTGATTTATTATAAGCATTACCACGATTAATATATGCCTCAGCATAATCAGGTTTTATTTCTATCACTTTGGAATAATCCTGAATTGCTTTATTATAATCGCCTGAATCATCATAAGCAATACCACGATTATTATATGCCTCAGCATAATCAGGTTTTATTTCTATCACTTTGGAATAATCCTGAATTGCTTTATTATAATCGCCTGATTTACGATAACCGATACCACGATTAATATATGCTTCAGCAAAATCAGGTTTTAAATTTATTATATTAGTATATAGCTTAATTTGTTCTTGGTTAGTTTCAGCATTAAGAGCATTAATAAAAAATTTATAAGCTTTCGATTCTTTTTCAGTAAATACTTCATTGAATAGAATTTTAAATAATTTTTCATAGTCAAAAGTAATAGGATATTTGGGAACGGGATAAGAAGTTATTTTACGGCTTTCTTTAATTTCCAATTCTCTGTCGGAATGAAGTATTGTTATTTTATCTTCATTTAAAAATGTTATTTCTTCTTTGATTTTATTTACAATATTTTTTTCATAATTTTCTTCTGTTTTTTCAGGATAAGGAAGGCGGCTGATAACATATATAATATCCGGAACTTTTTTAGAAAAATGTATTTCGGGATTAGATATACAATTAATAATCATCTTGGCGCCTTGTAAATTTTCTTCATTATTAGCGGCGATGACAACTACTTTATCAGCGAGAAGAGAAATGCTAATCCCGAATATTTCGGTAATACCGGTGCGTGAATCAATTAACAGAAATTCGGGATTTAATTCTTTTTTAATTCTTTCTTTTAAATCAAGAAATAATAAGACGCCTTCCTTGTTTTCATTTAAAAACAATTTTTTTAAATCAAGATTATTCAGCTTAACCCAGTAATCAGATTTATGAGTATTGCCGGCAGGAATAAAATCAATTGAGAATCGGGCTTCAGATGAAAATTTAATTGTGCTTACATAATCGTATAAATTTTCAGGAATTTTATTATTTGTGGTAAAATAATCAATATAATCGAGCAAGCCATTTTTAAATTCAAAATTATTTTTTAGCTCATCGGAAAATTTATAATGAAGACCAGGTGCTTCAAGGTCAAAATCAATCATACATACTTTTTTCCCTTTTTTTACCAAATGTTGTGCAAGATTTGCAAGGGCTAATGTCCTTCCCACCCCTCCTTTATAAGAATAAAATGTTACAGTTATCATAATTGTTCAACACAAATATTTGTCGCTTTTTCTGCTTTATAGCTCAAAAAATTTTTCTGAAACGCACTATTATGAATTTCTAAAGAATAAAAGATGTTTAAAGGATATGATATTGAAAAATACATTTTTTTTATTTTATTACGTAAATATGAATCGTTCTCAACAATTGACAAATTATAAAGTTTATTTAATAATTTTTTTGCGGCGTCAATTTTATTATTTGGCAAAAATTCATTTTTGATTATTTCCAGATAATATTCAATGTCTTCTTCCGATGCAGAAGAAAGAAGCTCATCAAGTAATTCATCATTGGTAATTTTTAGTACTTCAGGGTCAATATGCTTGTTGTATTCTTCTTTTATAAATCTTATTAACTCATTTATGTTTACAAATTCTTTATTTCTCGATTCAAAACCAAAAAAATCAATAGCTTTAATAAATTCTTCTTCGGTTGCTACATTAAAATATGGATTGTCAAAAGGCGGATAAATAAGATATAAATTATCATCTTTTTTTACATAAGCCCAACCATCTTTTGGAGCCAAAGCAACAAGGGTATATGACATATTCAATTAATTTTATTAAAAGAAAGATTTTTATCTTTCATGTGTTTTCTAATTTCTGAAAAATATTTTGCATTTACTTTATCAACAGGGTCTGCTATTTTGGTTAACGCTAATTTTATTGCTAATTTATTATATTTATTATAATCGTCTTTTTTAATTCTGATTTCTTCAAAATGTTCCACAAAAATAACATCTTTTATAATAGCTTCTATAAACTTTTCTCCTTTACAAAGAATATCAGACCATTCTGATTCATTATGGTCGTTAATCTCTGTATGATGCTTCATGGCTGCAAGATAATGCATATCTTTTAAATCAGAAATATCTTTTTTCAAAACAGTTAACTTGATATTACAATCATCATCAACATAGTGTTCCAAAGAATTTTTTTTAATAAAACAAAGATTCTCATAACCTTCTATATTTTCTTTTTTTAATACAATACAAAATTGTCCAAAATCATCAGTATAAGCACCTATATTTCCAATGTTCAATGCACCATATTTAAAATCTTTACCATCAAAATAAGCATCAAAAGTAATTCTTTTCTTATAATGTTTTGGTTGTCTTTCTTTCAATTTTTCGTTAATCTCTTCATTTGTAATATTTGGATTTTCTAGTTTAATGTTATCATATACATTTAATATTCTATCATTTTTTAAAGTATCAAGCAAATTTTCTAGTTTTCTGTTGATTGAAACTGTACCATCATTTTTTACTCTTTCTGCAAATTTTTCAATGCTGGGATTTTTTATGGAATTAAAAGCAGATGTTAAATGCTTAGAATTTTTTTTAGCTAATTCAAATATATTTTTGGGGGGAGTCATGAAAAACTAAATTCAATTATGATAAAATAATTATAAAATTCAGGTATATAAGCCACCATTAATTGAAATTACTTCCCCCGTAATATAACTCGCCTTTTTCGATGCCAGGAATGCGACTACATCGGCTACTTCTTCCGGTTCCCCGAAACGGTAAAGCGGTATTAACGTTTTCAGTTCATTCTCTTTCAGTTCTTTGGTCATATCTGTCCTGATAAATCCGGGAGCTACTGCATTGACTGTTACATTTTTTCTGCCCACTTCCTGCGCCAGGGCTTTTGTCGCACCAATCACCGCAGCTTTTGCCGCCGAATAATTTACCTGCCCCGGTAAACCCTTTATTCCAGATAAAGAAACAACATTTATTATCCTCCCATATTTATTAATAAGCATATCCTGCAAAAGCCGGCGTGTAATATAAAAAAATCCATTCAGGTTCGTATCCATTACTTCCGACCATTCTTCGTTTTTCATCCACATCATCATGGTGTCTTTACGGATTCCTGCATTATTCACAAGAACTTCGATACATTCACCTTTATGGTCTTCCATCCACCTGCCAAGTGCCGATTCCACTTCTTCTCTTTTAGATACATCAAACCTCATGAGTTCGCCTGTTCCACCCTTTTCCTGCAGCATCTCCAGTGTTTTTACCGCTTCTTCCTCATTTGAACGGTAATTGATAAGTATATGATAACCCAATTCACCGATGCTGATGCAGATCGCTCTCCCGATTCCCCTTGAGCCACCTGTTACAAGTGCATATTTCATAAGCTACATAGTTAAATTAAAAGCCATTTCCAGACAGGTAAAACATTGATATTGTTAATTGACAATTAGCAAATATACGAACTTTTACTAATTACTAATTAGTGTCTGTCTGTAATGTCAAAATCCTTGATATAAAAAGGAATTAATTGCAAAGTTAAAAAAGTTCTTTGAAATATTGGCATTTTTCAAAATCGCTTCAAAGTAGTTTACACTTTTTGGTATTTTTCAAATGCC
>JACQWN010000560.1 GCA_016209245.1 Bacteroidia bacterium | reverse complement strand
TGTGCAGCGCCCATCTTAAACTCAACAATATAAATATATTTTTCGGTTTTTATCACCGTATCAATCCGGCCGGTAGACGTCTGTAACTCGCTGTGAAGGTCAACGCCTACCAATGATAATGCAGTGTGGATAATGGAATGATAATAGAATTCGCTGTCGGCCCTAAAAAGCGGGTAGGGAACAGAACTAAACAGGATGTTGAGCTGTTTAATAATTGAATCCCAATCGTTATAATGAAGACCTCGTGTAATGTACTGTATCGCCTGCGTTGTTTCGGAAAGGTAGCTGTGGCTGTAAGCTTCCATAAGCTGTGACAGGAACGATTGTTCAACTTCCCTGTTCGGGTAACCTAGCCGATATCCTCCAAATCCATCGGTATCTTTTATGGTTAGGTAACCACTCTGAAACATCAGTGAATAAATATCTATATGTTCAATTTCAAATTTGTCAAAGAAAGCTTCACCCACTAAAATATTGCCTGTTTTTTCAGGTAATTCTTTTCTGTTTTTAATAGCATTTATCAGAAAAGTAGGCGTGCCGGTTGAAAACCAGTAATTTTTAAAAGCTCTCTCATTAAAGAACTTTAACACTGAAAATGGGTTATAAACCCTTTCCCTGTTCAGATTCCATGAATAACCATTGTAATAGCCACGTAATTCAGCGATAATTTTTTCCTCATCCCAACCGTTTCTCTTTTTAATCTCTTCAAGGTACTCCTGAAAATATATGATGATATCCTTTTCGGAATACCCCAGCATCTCTGCATAGTTTTCTGAAAGCGTAATGTCGTCTAAATGGTTCAGGTCGCTGAATATTGATACTTTGCTGAATTTACTTACACCGGTAATGAAAAGAAATTTTATGCACGCATCAAGTCCTTTCAGGCAACTGAACAAGTTTTTGAGTATATCGCGGTGCTCTTTGGCTTTTTCTATATCGTGCAGATAATCAATGATAGGTTTATCGTATTCATCAATTAAAATTGCGACTTGTTCATCCTTTCCCAACGCTTGTATTATTTCATCGAATTTTTCTTTTTCAGTGGTTCCTTTCAGCTTTAATCCGGACTGTACGGCCAGGTTGTTTAAAGCCAAGTTCAATGACTTGCTAAATGGTTTGGATTTATCAATAATTTTGCTGAAATCAAAATGAATAACTGGGTATTTCTTCCATTCAATTTTGTCATATATCCATAATCCCCTGAACAACTCTTTATTCCCGGAAAAAATTTCTTTCAGCGTACTTACGGTAAGGGACTTTCCAAAGCGGCGTGGACGTGAGAGAAAATAAACGGAACCGGTGCTGATTAGCCGCTGAATATAGTCGGTCTTATCCACATAGATATAACCTTCGTTGATGAGTCTGGCAAAATCCTGCTTTCCGATAGGTAGTTTTTTCATGATGGATATACTTTGTTTGTTGAACTGCAAACTTACATAAAAATTATATTATTTGTGCTTTTAAATTTATCATAATCGGTCAAAAGATGCACTGCCAATATTGCATTCTCATTCAAAAGACACGGAATACCTTCAATAACCGGATATGCAAGAAAGCTTTGTTCGGAATATAATAACGAATCATTATAATTTTGCAATGCAGTTTTCGTAACCGGGCATACTAACTCGCTATTACCAGCAATTTCACAGCGGTTGTCATTTTTCTCAATTATGATTAAGCCGGTTGTATTCAGAGGATTTAATGAAACATCAAACAACCGGTATTCAATAATTTTATAACCCAATTCTTTCGCTGTTGAATATAAATTGGTCACAAAACCGTAACGTCGAATTCGTTCTTTTGCTTCTTCATTTGCCAGCTCATAAGCAGGTTCTAACAATATTAAGTATTTCCTGGTTATTCTGTATAATTCTTTAAGGACAGGGCCTTCCTGTCCGCCATTCGGCTCGATGGAATGTGATGTATAAACTATATCAACGGAATTATCCGGTAGTGGTATTTCAAATAAATTTGCAGTGAATAATTTTACAGTCTTAAAATTAAAATCATTCAATAATCCTTTTGCGAATTTTAACCTTGACCATGAAATGTCAAATCCAAATATTGCAGAAGGATGTGTATTTAGCATCTGTAATAGCAGCCCTAAAGTCGTTGCTTCACCTACACCGGCTTCGATAAGCGATTTCGCCGGACCTAACCGCTCAATAATTTTTGCCAGAGCCTGGCAATATTTTTTTCGATATTCCAGATTGAGCGAATATCTTTTAATGTAAATGCCGGCCTGAAAATCATAACCAATCAGAATATCTTCGGGTGTGTTGATTTCGCTGCCTTCTAAATTTTTTAAATACTGTATTATATTCTCCCCTTTGGAATATAGCTCTTTTATTTTCATTAATAATTTATATTTTTCCATATTATATTACTCACATAAAATTATTACCTTTCCCTTTGAGACCTCCATTCCTGAAATTGAAATAATGTAAATCCCGGGCGATAACAAATGGCTATCCATGGTAATCTTCCCAGATGTAAAATCATCCTTTTTGATAACGATTCGTCCTGTCAGGTCGGTGATTTTAACAGAGTAATTTTGATAAAGATCACATTCAAATTCTATGGTAAATTTCGCTCCGGCAGGATTTGGATAAACGCGCATAGCCCG